>NZ_JAHKQC010000026.1:0-136145 GCF_018860845.1 Pseudoalteromonas sp. C2R02
AGCAAAGTCTGGGAAGTCCAATCATCAACAATATTTACAACACCACCAATTGCACCGCTGCCATAAAAAAGCGTTGCTGGGCCACGAAGTACTTCAATGCGTTCACTTGATGACGTTTCTGTAGACACTGCATGATCTGGGCCTACACGAGAAGCATCACCAGCATCTAAACCATTTTGAGCGATTAATACTCTAGGTCCATCTAAACCACGAATAATTGGCGTACCAGCTACCCCACCATGAAAATTACTATGGACACCGACTTCTTTGCTTAAAGTATCCCCTAAAGTATTGGCTTGGCGCATACGTAAAGTTTCACCATGCAAAACCGTAATGGGTAAGGCTGATTCTATATTTGAGCTATGAAAAGGCGTGGCACTGACATCAATGATTTCAATGGCAGATTTATCAAGCCGTATATTCGCTTGTGTGTTTTTACTATCACTAACTTCTAAAGCTATATTTTCATGGGCAAAGTTATTTGCAACGATATGCAACTCATAACGACCGGGTTTTACTTCTAAACTGAATACACCTTGCTCATTTGTGCGGGTAAAAGTATTAGTACCAACTACTTTTACAATTGCACCAGCAATTACTTCTCCACTATTTGCAGTAACCTTTCCTTGTACTTGCTCTGCATAAACCTGGCTACTTGCACTAATAGCAAGTAATGCACTCATAATTCGTGATAACTTTTTCATGATGCCTCTTATAAATAGACTTTACAAAGTGTGATAACATAACAATTTGCGCAAGATGTTATGTTATAACATTTTAAACATCAACAGATATCGTATATTTTTATGAAAAAATTACCAAAAACAAAAAAGGGGTCGGAGTTAATTAAAATTAATTAACTCCGACCCCTTTTTAAAACCTTACTTATTACAAATAGTTGTTAAAGTTAGTTTTTACAAATTCTATAAACCTCTTAAGCTTATTTGGCATAAACTTATTTTGCACATAAACCATATACAAAGGTGTATCGGGGATTTCCCATTCATCAAATACAGAGACTAGCTCCCCACTTTCGAGTTCCTCCTTACAATAAAGCGCAGGCAACCTAGCAATACCATTATCAGCCAAAGCATTTATCAACATAGCTCTACCATTTTTACATTGAAACTGCCCTTCTATTGCAATATCGACTTTAATTGAAGTATCTAATGTATTTGAAAAGCTCCAATGTTTAACTGAGCCTGTAATACATTGGTGATTTTTCAAATCTTTTGGATGAATTAATTTCTCATTATTTGCTATATACTTAGGAGTCGCCAAAGTCATTATTGGAAGATCTGTGAGCTTACGGCATATCAAACTAGAATCTTGTAATTGGCCCATTCTAAAAACTAAATCAAACTCACCAGATATTAAATCAACTCTTCGACTACTAAAATCTAAATTAATATTTACCTGTGGATGCAACTGAGTAAAATCACTTATTAATTTAGTGATCAACTCCTCGCCAATCACCCCACCTACACAGTTAATATTTAATGCACCCGTTATTACATCAGAACTTTCAACTACCTGCTCAATGGCATTATCTATGGTTAATAGCCCTTGGCTTATTTGCTCATAAAATAACTTACCTTGCTCAGTTAACTTTTGAGAACGTGTTGTTCGAGTGATCAACTTCACACCTAAACTAGCCTCTAATTTGTTAAGTTGTTTTGATAAGTGAGAACGAGAACATAAGAGTAATTCACTTACTGCAGTAAAACTGCCATGTTGTGCAATCAAAGCAAAAGCTCTTATATCTTCTAAATTAATATTTTTTTTTATTGCCATTAAATAACAAAACCAATTAGAGCTCATATGTAAACAATGATATTACTTTCGCGCCATATATCAACAATAAACATATCCATATAATGCTTCCATCAAAACGAAATTTATCAATTTAAAAGAGAATTCATATGAAAAAATTAATCGTAATTACAGGCGCAAGTTCAGGTATCGGCGAAGCAATAGCTAAACACTTTAGTGACTTAGGCCACCCTCTTTTACTTGTTGCTCGCAGATTAGAGAATCTAATAGCTCTTAATCTACCAAACACTTTATGTGAACAGGTTGATATTACTAACAAGGCAACATTTGAAACTGCAATAGAAAAAGCACAAGCACTATATGGCCCTGTTGATTGTTTAGTAAATAACGCTGGCGTGATGTTATTAGGCCAAGTAAGTGACCAAACAGCATCTGAGTGGCAAACTATGTTTGATGTGAACGTAATGGGTTTATTAAATGGCATGCAAACTGTTTTAGCGCCTATGATCAAAGCTAATACAGGTACTATTATCAATATCAGTTCAATTGCTGGACGTAAAACATTTGGTAATCATGCAGCATATTGCGGAACTAAATTTGCTGTACATGCTATTTCAGAAAATATTAGAGAAGAAGTTGCAGACTCAAATGTACGTATAATAACAATTGCTCCTGGTGCAGTTGAAACTGAGCTTTTATCACACACTACATCTGATGAAATTAAGGGTGATTATGAATCTTGGAAAGAAAGCATGGGTGGTGTAATTTCGCCAGATGATATCGCAAATACAGTGACCTTTGCTTATAACCAACCGCAAAATGTTTGTTTTAGAGAGATAGTGGTTGCTGCAACAAAACAACAACCTTAATATTTAAGACGTAATTAATATTATCTCCTCGGCTAAAATAAAAGCTCTGATTTATCAGAGCTTTTTATGGCTACTATTTAATTTCATCCAAAATATCATCTGCGTAAAATAATGCTTTGGTATAACTCACAGCTAGTTGATTGGCATTTATACCTTCTTTTTGTAATTGCGTCTCTATTCGTCCCCAATCATCTAGCTCAATGGCTTTACATAAATTCAGTGCATTGCCAATTAAGCTTTTGCTGCCAAGCAAGCCTTGCTTACAAACATCACTGAGTTTAAAGTCTTTAACAATATTATCCATTTGTGTATCTAACACAGCGTCAAGCACCGATACTAAACCCACCAAATAGCCCGCATTTAATAACTGATTATCTTGCCCTTCCATTCTTAAGTTAATAAATTTAGCTCTCACTAAACCTAACTTAGTCAGTTCTGACGGTTTATCTTGACCTAATTCACTTAATGCCAATACAGTAATAAATTGGCGCACTAAATCTTCACCTAAATAAATAATTGCCTGAGATAAAGAGCTTATTTGTGTATTGCCACATACGCCATTTGCCAACTTTAAAACCCTAGCTGTCAAACTCAGATCCTTAGCAACTTTTTGCTGAACTAAAGAAAAATCTAAATCCGATTGTGAAGCTAACTTTAATAATTCCAAAACAACCATTTTAGTTGGACTTATATTTTGCAAACTCATCATTTCTGGTTTAGAAAAAAAGTATCCTTGAAAATAATCAACTCCTGCATCAGCAAGCTGCTTAAAAGTATCATTATCTTCAATTCTTTCTACCACAATTTTAGTTTTTGGATATTTTCTTTTTAGTTTTTTAGCTTGCAAAATAGTTCGCATTAAAGGCGCTTCAACTTCTAATTTAATATAATTTACTTGCTCTAAAACTACTTGCCACTTTTCGTCACCATCATAATCATCCAATGCAAAGGTGTACCCTTGCTTTTTCATATCCGATACAAAATGAGTCACATCTTCAAGCTCTTCTGTGCGCTCAACTATTTCAATAACAGCTTGATTTGGTGATATTAAATTTGGCAATTCTAAAATTAATGCTGAAGTAGATAAATTAATAAAGGCCGTATGATTGTTTGTAAGTTTATCTAATCCATGTAATAAAATAGCATCAAAAAACATACGGCCTGTTGCTTGGCAATCAGTTAAATGTTGCGGAAAGTAATTTGCTTCTGAATCACGATATAAAAGCTCATACGCAAATAAGTTCTTTTGATTATCGAAAATAGGCTGGCGAGCAATAAATTGCGCACTGTCTTTTGTAAGTTCTGTTTTTGTTTTACCCATTAAATAGCCTGCTACTCATTTATAAGACTAAAGTTAAAACTAACATGATGTATTAACTTTAGTCTAATTTAACTAAACAAGTTTAGCCAATTGCACCATCTACCCTCGCTTTTAATAAAATAGGTGCATATTTAAATACAAAAATACCAAAGCCAATAGACCATAATATACCGCTTACTAGCCAAGCAATCTGATGTTCTCCTATTAAAGGCAAACAAACCCTTACAATAGCAGCCATCAAAATACACAGATAAGCCCAAGCAATAATTGAATTTATTTGTAGTGGCCTACCTGTATGGCCAAGCGATACGCGAGACATCATGGCCAAAATCATTAGCGCCATAGTGCCAATAGTGATTAAGTGCAGTGCATCCGAAAACATCAATTGAACACTGTACAAACTAGCAGCCATTACAGCAAAGCCTAATGGCAATAATAAATAAGATAAGTGTAATGACCACAATAACGGCACTTTAAACGTTTTATGGCCTTGCCAAGCAATCACTCTCACACAATGAAATACAGCACATAAAACAAATAGCCAAGTAATAACAAAACCTAAATCAACAAAGTAGCTACTAAAATAACTGATCACCGTAATGAAAGTTAAAACTGGCGTGATTATTTCAATCCAAGTTGCTGCATTATTATTTGATATTTCTAAGCCAATATTTTTTAAACCGTTTCGTGTAAAAAATGGAATTACACGACCTCCGAGCAAGGTTATTAACATCGTAAAAACAAGCACAGCAGTATTCATTAAATGCTTAGCAAGCATTACTTCACCACTTTTAGCGCTTATTAAAATACTCAAATCAAGTAGCATCATAATGCTAAGCATAGGAATAAATAATAAGTTTCTTTGATTGCCACTTTTAACCAGTAAATAGGCTAAAAAACCAATAGAATAAGACCAAAATGAAAACTCAGCGATTAAAGCGATATAAAATATCAGGTCATAAAATGCAAAAAATAAAGCGACCCTTGCTGTTAACCATAATAAAAACAAAACCATTAATGGTTTGCCATGAATCGACCTTAACCCTGTCCAAGTTTGTGATGCTGTTAATAAAAAACCTATGGCTATGGTTGCCACAAAACCAAAAATCATTTCATGACCATGCCAAATGCTTGTTGGGATCACCATAGGTAAATAGGCGATGCCATTTAAAAATAAAAGCCAATACAATACAGCCAAAATTGAGAATGCACTTGCAGCTAAAAAGAAGGAACGAAAAGCTAATCGCCAAACAGGCGCTATTTTTTGTTGCTCTGAAAAATCTTGTATTTGTATCATGATTTAAAACCACTCAATGTATGAAGACCACATACTAAATCTACCATAAGGTGATTATTTCTTACTTGATTGATATCAGGGTTTTCTCACCCAATGGAATAAGTAAAATAAGCCGCTAACTCGCATTTTAAAGATCCAGAGGTATAATGGCGCCATTAAAATCAGGAGCGCACACAATGAGCATAGAACAAACTTTATTAGAACGTAATGACAACAAATGTGAGCTATGTAGCTCAACAGACAACTTAAGTGTTTATGAAGTACCGCCAGGTGCTGAAGCGGACTCAGATAAGTGCGTTTTATTATGTGATACCTGTAAAGGTCAAATCGAAAATACCATAGATTTAGACGTAAACCATTGGCACTGTTTAAACGACAGTATGTGGAGTCAAACACCTGCAGTGCAAGTGATGGCTTATCGCATGTTATCTCGCTTAAGTTCTGAAGGTTGGGCTAAAGATTTATTAGATATGATTTATCTTGAAGAAGAAACTAAAGTTTGGGCTGAAAAAACACTTGCTGAAGATGATGATGTGCAACATATTGACAGCAATGGCGTACGTTTAAATGCGGGCGATACCGTTGTATTAATTAAAGATTTAGATGTGAAAGGCAGCAGCATGACAGCTAAGCGCGGTACAGCAGTTCGCAATATAGGTTTAACAAGCAATCCTGAACATATTGAAGGCCGTGTTGATGGCCAACGTATTGTTATATTAACTAAGTTTGTTAAAAAATAAGCCTATAATTCAGATTTATTAAAATAAAAAGGAGTGCAATAGCACTCCTTTTTTAATATCTAATTCATAGATTATAAACGGTAATCAATACCCACAAAGAAATGACGTTCAGCAGTATTATAATAAGAAATTTCAGAAGTACCCCAGTCTTGAGAAGACTCAGCAGCCTGATATTCCTTATCAAATAAGTTTTCTACTCTTACTTTAGCTGATAAATCATCGTTGATTTGATAAGTTGCCGCTAGATTCCATAAAGTATATGAACTTAATTCATTTAAGCTAAAATCAGCGTTGTAATATTTACCTGGGCGACTTGAGCGATATTGAAAATCAAGTGCAACATTCACTTGCTGCCAGTCTTTAGAAACAGCCCAATTAAATACCTTATCTGATTGATTAGCCAAGTCAGCACCTGTTACATCATTAACAGCATCTGTGTAAGTTAAGTTGATATCATTGTTAAAACCGAAAACTTGGTAGCTTGCAGTGATTTCAAAACCTTGCATCGTTGCTGAACCAATATTTGAAGGTTTCCAAACATTAGGGTCTTCAACTGTTGGTGCCCAGTCAATTAAGTTTGTTACTTCATTATTAAATATAGCCACATCATAGCTTGCATTGTCTAAATCTAAACGAAAGCCAAATTCAAGATTAACTGACTCTTCAGGCTCTAAGGCATCATTACCTGAACCTGGGTAATATAAATCATTAAAGCTAGGCGCTTTAAAACCCGTATTACGGCTTAAACGGAATGTCGCTTTTTCCGTCACTTTCATACCTAGAGCAGCGTTATAAGTAAACGCACTGCCGTATTGGTCATCTTTATCATTTCTAAGTGATAAGTTTGCTAAATAATCTTCATAATTAAAATAAGCACCAGCAAAAATAGCTAATACATCACGTGATTGTTTATCATATGCTTGGGTTGTTTCACTTACATCTTCTTCATACCAATTAAAACCACCATTTACCGTCAAAGCTTCAGAGTATTCATGATTTGCGAGGTAATCAACTTGTACACGATCCGTTTCATATTGACTATCAGGTGTCGCAGCACCATCCCACTCAATACCACCTTGGTTTAAATCACTGTCTTGTGATACTGATAGGTCTATATTATGAGTTACATCTTTATGAATTTTATTAAAACCTAGTTTCAAAAAGTAGTTTTCAAACTCTACGAAATCATTTCCACCAAAAGCTGTATCGTATTGTGTTTCACCTTCACTGTATTGAGCAACTAAAGATAGAGCACTATCATCACTTAATGTATAATCTAAGTTCACACCTAAGTTAAGATTTTCATAACCATCATCATCTTTATCTGAGCCTTCAGCTGCATCAAAACCATCTGTTTTTTCAAATCCGGCATTTAACGATAGCGCATAAGTTTCAGTATTAATGCTGCTCGTAGCTTGTATATTTTGATAATTATTAGTACCTGCAGTTGCGCTAAGCTGAGTATCTTCGCCTTTACGTGTAATAATATTAATAACACCGGCAATGGCATCAGAACCATATTGTGCAGCTCGAGAGCCTTTTACAATTTCAATACGCTCAACTGTATTTAAAGGTAAATTAGAGATATTTTTATAACCTAAAGTTGCAGATCCAATACGAATACCATCAACTAAAATTAAGCTATGTTTCGTTTGAGCACCACGTAGCAATATTGAACTTGTTTGTCCGAAGCCACCTTTACGATCAATTTGAATGCCCGCTTGGCTATTTAATAAAGTGACCAAGTCTCTCGCGTTGCTTGCATCAATATCAGTACGATTAATGACTGATACACTTGCTAAAGTATCTGCAATTGATTGAGATGTGCGGTTTGCAGTAACAGTAATATGCTCAAGGTTGTCACCCGCTTGAGCCACTACCATTGAAGAAGAAAATATAGAAATCGCAGATACAACAGCTAAGGCTGCTTTAGATTTATTGAACATGTTTGCTCCATTGTGCCCACCGCACAAATTTAAAGTATTTAAGGATTAAGTCTCGTGTTACTAGTAAAACAAGGCCGGTCTCCGGGCTGAATAACAGTCTATGAACTGATATATCACCGTTGCGGGGGCAGCGTTGGATTAAAATAACGTCCTAGCTATTTTTATCACCAACTTCCCGATTATCCATTCACTTAAAGATAAATACTCCCGATCGCCCTGGGAATGTTTAAATCATTGAATAGCACCTCGAATCAAAACCTATTTATTAAAATAGGCAATAACGGCGCGTATTGTGATGATAAGTGGATAAAAAGTCAATGGACGTTTGGACGTCTAATGCTCGATTGAGTTTAAATACTTTTACTTTAATAATCAGCCAATAAAAAAGCCTCGTAATTACGAGGCTAAGTTTAAACGACTTATTTAAGCTGAATTTATTTATAAGCCTCAGCCACAGCCTCGTCGACCAGCTTTTCTAGTTGCTCATAACCAAAGCTAACTAAGGGTTTACCGTTTACAAAAAACTCTGGTGTCGCTCTAATTTGTAATGTTTGACCATCTTTTATATCTTGCTCAATTATTCTAGCAACTTTAGCGCTTTGGTAATCGGCTTCAAGTTTCGCATGATCTAACTCCAAAGTTTTTAATCCTGCTAAAGCATGTTGTGGATTAGAGACATGGTGTTCAACCCAACGATTTTGATTGCCAAATAAAAGTTCAACTGCAGGCCAAAACTGCCCTTGCATATGTGCTGCTTCAAGCATTTTAACCACATCACCCGAGCCTTCATGCAATGGTGCATAACGCATCATTACTTTAACTTTACCTGGGTATTTCTTTACTAAGGCATTAACAAAAGGGTAAAACTGACTACAGGTACCACACGCAGGATCAAAAAATTCAACAATCGTCACTTTTGCTTTTTTATAGCCTTTAATCGGTGCATTTTTTCGCTCTAATGCATGTTGGTTTTCTGTTGAAACAGCTTGAGCCGGTACTTCTTCGCCTTTAAATACCGCTAAAGCCGTTAAAAATGTAAATATAAGTACAATAATCACGCTAAGAAATAGCATTTTTTTATTCATGATGATTCCTTGAAGATTGAAAATGAGATAATAAAAGTAAAATACCTAGAGCTGTAAAAGTAAGTAATGACATCATAGCCATATTTAAAAAACCAAATACGTTTAAGTGAGTTTCAGAGCAAGGAATGCCTGCAACACAAGGCTGTGCACTTTGCGGAATAAAACCTGCAATTAAAAGCACATGAAATAGTGCAGTAAGCCAACCAAAAACTACTAAGACACCAGAATAACGTACAACTTTGGGATCAAAAGGAAATAATGCTAATGGTAGTATTAACACTAAAGGATACATAGCAATACGTTGATACCAACATAATACACATACAGGAAGCTTTA
Organism: Pseudoalteromonas sp. C2R02; assembly: GCF_018860845.1. Taxonomy (NCBI): domain Bacteria; kingdom Pseudomonadati; phylum Pseudomonadota; class Gammaproteobacteria; order Alteromonadales; family Pseudoalteromonadaceae; genus Pseudoalteromonas; species Pseudoalteromonas sp. C2R02. The sequence goes on from NZ_JAHKQC010000026.1 coordinate 9,368, forward strand.
CCACTTCACTGAAAAACAAACTAATTAATGTACCGCTTGTTGCTAAAAACCAAGCAAAAAAGAGTAGGTACCAGCTTTTAGATATGGGTTCAGAAGGTGTTGAATTTTTCATTACGCCTCAATTATAAATATAGGGCTTTTTTGATTTGAACGAGTGAAGCGATCTTCACTCGTTAATTGGGTTTTAGTCTCTAAAGTTTTTAAATTGGAAAGGTTGACCTAATTCAGATGTACGGATAAGTTGCATTGCTTGTTGTAAATCATCACGCTTTTTACCAGTAACACGTACTTCATCACCTTGAATGGCTGATTGCACTTTTAATTTGGCATCTTTGATTGTTTTAACAACTTTTTTAGCCATATCTTGCTCAATACCTTGCTTGATAACAACTTGTTGGCTGTAAGTTTTACCTGTATGAACAACATCTTCTAGTTCAAAACTTTTTACATCTAAACCACGTTTTACCGCTTTACTTGCTAATATTTCAAACATTTGCACTAATTGAAATTCAGCATCCGCTTTCATTAAAATCGTTTCTTTAGTGAGCTTAAATGAGGCTTCTACACCTCGAAAGTCGAAACGCGTTTCTAATTCACGATTAGCGTTATCAACTGAGTTTAAAGCTTCTGTCATTTCAACTTCAGATACGATGTCAAAAGAAGGCATGGTTTTCTCCAAAATAATTTATTCAAATCTATAGTTTATGAATTATACCCATGCGTTATAAATTGAACAAAGCTTTACTGTATTTTGTTTGATATAATCATAATCCTTATCAACTTTAATGGAATAATTTGTGACTCGTCGTTTATATCAAGCGCTGTTTTTAGCTGTACTAATAGCATGTACCGCATTATTCGCAAAAGAAGTTAAAAACGTTGCTATCTTATTTCCCCATATAGATAAAGTCGCCCACTTTAGTATTTTTGTTGTTTTAGCAGGTATTATGCACCGTGCATTTAAAGCGCCTATTTGGGTACACATTCTGTTATTAGCCAGCTATGGTGCAGGCATTGAAATGATGCAAAGCACCCTACCTCATCGCCAAGGTTCTTTTCCTGACTTTGTAGCCGATCTATTAGGTGCAATATTTTATTTTACTAGCTATTGGATTTGGCAAAAAAAATGCAAAAAGAACAAAGTGAAACAAGCTTAATTGAACCGTCAGATATTCATATTATAGGTAAAGGTGCGATAGGTTTATTGCTAAGCCATTACCTAACAAAAAATACAACACATTCAGTAAAGCTTTGCCTCAGAGAAAATCAAAAAAAGTCTATTTTCAAATATCAAAACAAAGATTTAATCCAAGATATCGCGCTGACTCATTGTAATAATCCTGATAAAAAAATTACATTTTTAATTATTCCCACTAAATCTTATGATGTTTTGACTGCTTTTTTAGATGTGAAAGCGAGACTCACTGACAATGCTGTGATTATTTTATGCCATAACGGCATGGGCACAATAGAGCAATTAAAACCTCACTTAAGCAATAATCAAAGCCTATTCTTTTTAACAACCACTATGGGCGCTTATAAATCAAAACCGCACCATGTTATGCATACTGGCTTTGGAACGAGTACTTTAGGCCCTATTAACCAAACAGCTATCAATAATCAAAACCCCATTTTTGAGGTTTTATCTCATTGCATTCCAGATTTAAGTTTATCCAATAATATTAAAACATTATTGTGGAATAAGTTAATGATCAATATTGCCATCAATCCTTTATCAGCTATTTATAATGTAAAGAATGGCGAGCTAAATCAGCCCAGGTTTGCATTAGAAGTTTTTGGGCTATTACACGAAGCTTATTTAGTCGCAAAAAAGGAAGGTGTTGATATGAGTTTTTCAAAAACATTAGCATCGGCCTATACTGTAATGCAAGCAACCGCACAAAACTACTCATCTATGAATAGAGATCATGCTTTAGGTAATAAAACTGAAATTTCTGCTATTTCTGGTTATATCGTTGAGTTAGCTAAACAACATCAAATTTATACACCAAATAATAAAAGTGTTTATTTAAAATTATCTTAAAAAGTTTTTAAAGCAAAAAAGCTTTCTAAATTAGAAAGCTTTTTTATTAATAATCTTGTTACGTCTAACTAAATTATTAGAATTTGTATTCCATGCCTAAACCTAAGTAGCTTTCATCTTCTGAAGAATCATTATCAAAAGTAGAGTAAAAACCAAATAATTTAGTATTTTTAGCGAGTTTGTAATCAACACCTACAGATGCAACATTCTTTTTGTCGCTGCCATCAAAATCAACTGTTTGGTATTGTGCTTTAAGTGTTGCTTTACCTAAACCGTATGCTGCATTTAAAACATAACCGTCAGCTTCACTACCACCTTCAGATGCTTCTTGAGTCTGGTATAAAGCACCTAATTTAAAACCTGCTACTTTACCTTGAACAGTCGCACGAACAGTATCATAACCTTTTACTTCACTATCCATAGCAACCGATGCATAAAATTTAGACTTTTTAAGCTTGCTATCACCAAATAATAAAGCTGCTGAGTAACCATTATCCGCATCTTTTTCATCTTCGGCAATAACTGTACCGATAAACTGAAAGCCATTCATTTTAGGTGTTTTATAAGTGATAGAATCACCCATACGGTTTTCACCTTTAAAGCGGTGCTTTATATCACCTTCAAGGTCATTAAATAAATCAATTTTACCTTGTGATTGCTTAAGTGCCGTATCGTTACGACCAATTAAAACCTCACCAAAACCGCCTTTTAAACCAACATATTGATTACGGGCTTTAAGATGATCATCGCTTGACTTGTCTTTATCAGACATATCAACTTGCCATTCCATTTTATAAACAACAGATAAGCCATCATCTATTTTTTGACCACCTTTAACACCAAAACGAGAGGCATTACTTTTAATTTCAGTGAAAGAGCCATCACCATCATCAGATGATTGAACTGTTACATTAGCTTTACCGTAAACAGTAAGATCAGCAGCAATAACAGGTTGTGCGAATAAAGTAACTAGAGAAACAGCAAGTGCAGTCTTGGCCATTTTCATAATAAATTCCTCAAAGAATCAAATTAGTTAAGAAGTAGTTCTAAAATCTGGGCGTAGTGTGTCACGACTAGATGACAGAAATATTACAGCTGACATTAATTTTAGTTCAAAAATAAAATTATTATAAAAACTACATAATTTAAATCAGTAGCTACACTATAAGTAAGTAGAATAATTTGAATAATTGACTTTAAAGGGTAACAGTGACTAATAAATTACTAATAATTGAAGATACCCCGACCATTGCAAAGGTACAAAAGCATATAGGATTAAAAATAGGCTTTGAAGTTGATGTAGCCACCAGCTTAGCTGAAGCTATTGAACTGATAGAATACAATGATTACTTTTGCTCAGTTGTTGACTTTGTTTTACCAGATGCCCCTCACGGTGAAGCGATACCGTTAACAATTGGTGCTGAAATTCCGACAATTGTAATGACAGGTAAACTTGATAATAGTACAAGAGATTATGTATCTCGCTACCCAATTGTTGATTATATTACTAAAGAAAGTCATCAAGCTTATAGATACCTAGAAACACAACTTACTCGACTACCTAAAAATAAAGAAGTACGTATATTAATAGTTGATGATTCACTCGCTACAAGGAACCATTTAAACAATTTACTACTTCGACATAATTATAAAGTTGCACAAGCTGCCGATGGTGAAATGGCGCTAAAACAACTCGATATTTACCCTGATATCAAAGTGATTATCACGGATAATGAAATGCCAGTGATGGATGGCATCACTTTAACAAGTCAAGTTCGCAAAAAATTTAATAACGATGAAAAGATTGTGATAGGTATTTCCGGCTCTAAAGACAACCATGTTTCAGCACGGTTTTTAAAAAGTGGTGCTAATGACTACCTAAGAAAACCTTTTTATCCAGAAGAGTTTTATTGTCGGTTGGGTCAAAACATTGAAATGATGGATAATATTGCAACAATACGCAAACAAGCTAATAGCGACTATTTAACTCAGTTACCAAACAGAAGGTTCTTTTTTGAGCAAGCAAAAGAGCTTGCTAAAGTACAAAAATCAAATAATCGCCCACTCATTCTAGCTATGATAGATATAGATCACTTTAAATCAATTAATGACAATTTAGGACACGATGTAGGAGATGAAGTTTTAAAAGGACTCGCCAAAATATTTATGACGTTATTTTCAGACCAATTGATTGCACGATTAGGTGGTGAAGAATTTGCGATTTATTTTGATAACATAGATTTTAGCTCCGTTAGAAAACGATTAGAATCATTTAGAGCCCATTTAGAGCAAACCAAAATATACGATGTCGCATTTACTATCTCGATTGGGCTAACACGGCAAAATAACTATGATATTGATGAAGTATTAAAAATAGCAGATCAACACTTATATACGGCCAAAGAATCTGGCCGTAATATATTGATTTCTGATGAAAGTTAATTGCTTTTTTTCTTTGTTTTACTACTTCTAATTGCATCCCATGTATAAAGCGCTAATGCGCTCCAAATAAAACCAAAGGTAACAAGTCTATCTACGCCGACTGTTTCACCATAAAACATCACAGCCAAACAAAACATTAGGCTCGGCCCAATATATTGAAAAAAACCTAATGTTGAATACTGTAATCGTTTCGCTGCTGCAGTAAAACACAACAAAGGCAATGTCGTTACAATCCCAGCACTAATTAATAATATATTCAGTTGCCAATTATTCACTGTAAGATCAGCACTTGCTGAATCCACGTAAAAAAACCAGTAAACCAAAGCAAATGGCACTAACACTAATGATTCAAGTAATAAACCAGGTAAAGACTCTACAGCCATCTTTTTTCTTAATAGGCCATAAATAGCAAAAGAAGTCGCTAAACCTAAAGCAATAACAGGAAATGAACCAAAACTAACAAGCTGAATAATCACACCCAAAGCTGCAAGCCCTACAGCGACTCCTTGAAATAACCTTAACCTTTCGCCTAAAAATAAAATGCCAAGTAATACATTAAATAAAGGGTTTATATAATAACCTAAACTGGCATCTAGCATATGCCCACTATTTACGGCCCAAATAAACAACCCCCAATTAAATCCTAATAAAGTTGAGGTGAGCAACAACATCAATAAAAGCTTAGGCTGTTTAAAAATGCTTTGAACTTTATGCCAGTTTTTCTTGATAGCAATTATAATCATTATAAAAACAAACGACCAAACAACACGATGGGCTAAAATTTCTAATGCACCGATTGAATCAATCAATTTAAAATATATGGGCGCTAATCCCCACATAATAAAAGCCGCTAACGCGTAATATATACCCTGTTTTTGTTGCGTACTTGTCATTAAATTATCACACCTTGGAATTGGGAGGCGCATAATATCTGATCACCTAGTACCTTGGATAGTTTTTCTCTGGCTTTTTGAGCAATTAGATAAAACAATAAAACTAAACATAAATGCGTAGCATTGCCCTTTTGTAATAAATTAAATACAAGGAAACTTTTTATTCAATACAAACAATTCATTAACTGTAAAAATATTGTATAGAATGAAGTGGATTTACTTACAATAAATAAAAGCTTTAGTTTAATCATTAAATAAGCAAACAGATTTAAAGACAATCAAACTAAAAAACTCTAAAATGCATTTTATATTTTTTTGATAACAATCTGCCAGATCAATCGATGAGTGAACCCCAAAAAGTTGTAGCACAGGTAACCCAGGAAAAATCAGCCAAAGATATCTTAAAAGAAGTATTTGGTTATGATGATTTTAGAACTGGTCAAAATGTTGTTATAGATGCTGCAATGCAAGGTCAAGACACCTTAGTACTGATGCCAACAGGCGGCGGAAAATCACTTTGTTATCAAATTCCCGCATTATTAATGCCCGGTTTAACAATTGTTATTTCGCCTTTAATTTCTTTAATGCAAGATCAGGTTGCGCAACTTAAAGCTGCGGGCGTATCTGCCGCTTATATAAACCAAAGCCAATCATATCAAGAACAACAAGAAATATTTCAGCAACTCTATTGCGGTGAAATAAAATTACTGTATGTTGCACCAGAAAGAATATTACAAAACGCATTTTTAGAACGCATTAGACATTTAAATATCAGCCTATTTGCCATAGATGAAGCGCACTGTGTTTCTCATTGGGGTCATGATTTTAGGCCGCATTATTGCCGCTTACAGCAATTAAAACAGTACTTCCCAAATATCCCTATGATGGCGCTTACAGCAACAGCAGATACTGCGACACGCCAAGATATTGTTATTCAATTAGCTTTAACAAATCCGCACATTCACACTGGCAGTTTTGATAGGCCAAATATCCGTTATACCTTAGAAGAAAAATTTAAACCTCTATCTCAGCTATTACGCTATTTACGTGGTCAAAAAGGTCAAAGCGGAATTATTTATTGCACTAGTCGAAAACGTGTTGATGATATTGCAGCAAAACTATCTGATGCAGGTTATAACGCTGCAGCCTATCATGCAGGCATGGAGAATGATCAAAGGGAATTTGTACAAACAGCATTTTCTCGTGATGATATTCATATTGTTGTCGCGACCGTTGCCTTTGGCATGGGTATAAACAAACCTAACGTCAGGTTTGTTGTCCATTATGACATTCCAAAAAATATTGAATCGTATTATCAAGAAACAGGTCGAGCGGGTCGAGATGGCTTAGCGGCCGAAGCTATAATGTATTTTGATCCTGCAGATATCCCAAGAGTTAAACGCTTTTTTGAAGATATCCAAGATGAGCAAAGAAAAAAGGTAGAAGAGCAAAGATTTAGCGCTATGGCCAATTTTGCCCAGGCACCTACATGTCGCAGACAAATATTATTAAATTACTTTTCAGAATATCAAAGAGAAGCCTGTGGTAATTGTGATATATGCCTAGACCCACCAAAACAATTTGATGGCACTGTTGTTGCGCAAAAAGCGCTATCATCTGTTTATCGTTCAGATCAAAGGTTTGGTATGGGTTATGTTGTTGAGCTACTCAGAGGCGCCAATACAGCCCGAGTGCGTGATAATAATCATCATGAACTCTCTATTTTTGGTATTGGTAAAGAGCAATCTCAAGAGTATTGGCTTAGCATTTTACGTCAGCTTGTTCACCAAGGCTTGTTACGTCAAGATATTACCTTAGGCTCAATTTTGCGTTTAACAGAAGCTGCAAGGCCCGTTCTCAAGGGCGAATACGAGTTGAATTTAGCAGAACCTCGCTTAAATGCAAAACACGTATATAAAGATAAATTGGCACGATTTAATTACGATAAACAGTTATTTGCTAAATTGCGCGCATTGAGAAAAACCATTGCAGATAATGAAAATTTACCACCTTATGTGGTATTTAATGATGCAACGTTAGCCGAGATGGCACAGAAATTACCAACAAACGATTCGGACTTCTTAAAAGTATCTGGTGTGGGTTTTACTAAGTTAACTAAATACGGTCATGAATTCTTAACAACTATTCAGGATTACTTAGCTAAAGGCTAAAGCTCTAAGTTCTAGGTTCTAGGTTCTAGGTTCTAGGTTCTAGGTTCTAGGTTCTAGGTTCTAAAAATTAAACCACTTATTGTTAAGTGGTTTAATTGTCAAATTTTACTTTAAACTTGCGTAATATGCCGCAATATTCTCCATATCAGCATCAGATAACATAGAAGCCATAGGCGCCATTACAGGGTCTTTACGTGTGCCACTCTTAAACGCTTTTAATTGCTTAACAGTGTACATCGCTTTTTGTCCTGCTAAGTTAGGATACATAGGGATAGCACTAATACCTGCAGCACCATGACAAGCTGCACATGTTGCTGATTTTGCTTTACCTGCAGCAACGTCTGCTGCTTGCACATTAATTGCTGTTAACGCTAACCCTGAAACTAATAATAATTTTTTTATCATTTTACTTACTCACATTGCTTAATTTAATTGTTTTAATCAATTTATTATAAGTGATTATGGACACTTAATTAATATGATCATTGTTTAGTGTAGAATAAAACACTTAAAAAAACTTTGCGTTAACGCAAAAAAAGCAACTTATTAATAAAATCTGAGAGTTATGAACATATTTTTAAAAAATACGACTCTTTTATTTTTTTATATACTTAGGTAGTGAAATGACACAGATTCAATTTGATATTGATCATCAATTATTATTAATTTTAAATGACGTACCGCCACAAGATGATGACTTTGAATTATGGGCGAGTATTTTTTTGCACCATGATGCTTTTTCAAAATGTGAATTTGAACAAGGTGCCGACGTTCATTTAATGCGGTTTATATATAAAACTCAAAGATTTAATCTTAATTTTGAGCATTACAGTGAAAGCATCTGGATCACCGCTGATGGCATTGAAGCCGAAGCTTTATTACCTGAGTTATATCAGTACCTAATAAGTAATTGATATTAAGTTTGTTTTTAATCAAACCTAAAAAGGCTCAAAATAGACGCTTAAATATCAAGCAAAAATAATCTATTGCGATACACTATTAATATAAATCTTATTGAACAGGTTATTTTTGCAATTAAACTATTAACTATATTATCAATTAGTTACTTAACATCATGTGCAATTCCAAGTTTTGCACAAGATACCTCCTTGCCCATAGAAATAGTTAAAAATTGCAAATCAAAAAACCTTAAAGATAATAAGTCTAACGAAGAAACCAACTCTCTATTAGATAATACCTATATATTACCTAAAGCATTTCCTGGTTTAAAAGTTGGTGAAATCACATTTAAACGCCTCGATATTTTTGATACATCTAACCCAAATGAGGATATCGCACTATTTCGATTAGCAAATAAGCTTCACCTTGCAACAAAAAAAGATGTTATTAGAGCACAACTTCTTTTTGCACCTGGTGAGCTTTACTCCCCTCAAATATTATTAGAGTCTGAAAGGTTATTAAGAAATACTTCCTATTTATATGATGCGCGAATTACAGCTATAGTAAACTGCGATAACACCGTAGATGTTAACGTTATTACTAAAGAGTTATGGACTTTAGTGCCCGAAATAAATTTCAGCCGTTCAGGCGGTGAAAATAAATCTAAAATAGGCTTTAGGGATTCTAATTTATTTGGCCTAGGTAAACGTATTTCTATTTCAAAAACATCTAATGCTGATCGAGATGGATACTTATTTATCTATGATGATCCCAACATATTAAACTCCAGATACCGTAGCCATATAGAATACTCAGATAACTCGGATGGCGAACATTATTACTTTGATATTAATTATCCTTTTTTTGCCTTAAATACACCTTATAGTTATGGCTTAGCGACTTATTCAAATACACGTACCGAGCAAATTTATAATCGTGGCAAAGTTATTTCTGAGTTTTCACAAAATACCCAAATTAATAACCTTCATTTTGGCTTATCTTCTAGAGATCAAACATGGATTAAAAGAGTGTCATTTGGTTATCAAATAGAAAAGCATAAATTTTCAGAACTAATAAATTCAACAATTCCTATCGCCGAGGATCGCAATCTTAATTACCCTTGGTTTTCTATGAGGTGGCTACAAGATAAATATATTAAGATAAATAATTTTGACTCGATATCCCGTACCGAAGACTTAAATTTAGGTTGGGACTTTTCAGCTAAAATAGGGTATTCAGATAAGAATTTATCCGATGATGATAATAGACTCATTTATCAAACATCTATAAATAAAGCCCACTTTCAATCAAAAGACATTCTATGGCGCTTTAACGCAGGGTTTTATGGCTATTGGAATTTTAAACACGCTGAAATGGAAAATACTTTATTAAACTCCTCGGCACAAGTGCATTACAATACTAATCTAAGCCAATCTTGGTACGCTAAATTAAAAGTGCAATATAGTAAAAATTTAACCTCAGATAACCAATTAACTTTAGGAGGGGATACTGGTTTGCGGGGCTATCCTATCCACTATCAAAATGGCGAGCAAAGTGTCTTATTTAATTTAGAAAAGCGTTATTATTGGGAATATAATTTTTTACAATTATTTAGCGTTGGCGGCGCTGTTTTTTTTGATATTGGTCGAGCCTGGTATGCAAATCAAGATAATGGCATTAATGGTAGTACGCTAAAAGATGTCGGCATAGGGCTTAGATTGGCGCCTTCTAAGGCTAATTCTAAAACCGTCATACATATAGATTTAGCGATCCCATTAGATAAATCAGAAGATGTTGAATCTGCACAATGGTTACTGACGGTAAAAAATACTTTTTAAGAAATAAAACCCATTATTCATAGTCAGCTTCAATTGAGCAAACATTAAATTTAAATAGCTCAATATCTTGACTCCAATATTCAGCTCGCCAACCTCCCTTTTGTTTTAAAGCAGTTACAAACTCTTCCGCTGTTGCTAGTTGCTCCCACACAGAAGGTAAAAAAATAGCACGTTTACTACCTTGCGTTAGCATGAGGCCATCTAATTTGGGATTTAATCTTTTAAATAAGATATTTTCACCTAAGTTTTCCATTTCAACTAATTCAGATAAAATTGAAATATGAAAACTCACCGTTTTAAGTTCACTTTGGGTTAAAGGTAAAAATCGCGGATCTTCGCAGGCACTGCTATATGTATGATCACATACATCTTTATACAAAGGTGTATCAGCAATATATGTACCTATACAACCTCTTAACCCCCCTTGTGTATAAAGCGTTACAAAACTCGCTTTTTTTTGATTTAGGACTTCAGAGGTAGGCGGTATCGAGGGAATATAATGCTGTTTATTTATTGAATATGATAAAGACTTGCGAACTAGTTTACATAACTGTGCTTTATCATCATTATTTAGTTCAGAACAGGACAAAACTGGCATAACCTACTACCTCGTTTTTTATATTGTTTAACTTTCCGGAGTTGGCTTTATTTACTAATTTAATATTCCACTCTTTAGTTTGACTAAAACTTAAAAATCCATTTAAAGCATGACAGCCACAGGCCTGACTTGGTTGCAGATCGCAATCCATATTTATAATTTTTTCAATGGTCGCTTCATCCATCTGAACAGCTGTATTCTGAGGGTTGAAGTGGCTTAAATCTGAACTCACGATTATCAAAAAATCATCTTGTTCTAATAAAAATGAGAGTATGTCAGCTAGGTTTTCAACTTTAGTTTGGCCAACTAATATAGGTAAAATGTCAAAAACATCCAAACAATGTTGTAAAAATGGTAATTGAACCTCTAAAGAGTGCTCCCATGTATGCACATCATCATTTTCTGTGACTAACCCCTTTTCAACAAGCTTATTACAAAGCTTCCTATCAACAGGCACTTTACCTAGTGGTGTTATAAAATCTCCATAACTCGGTATTGCACAACCTGAAAGACCAACCCTATGATTAGGTCCTAATAAAATCACTTTTGTAGGTTTTACTGCCAACTCAGATATGTAAGAAAAAGCATGTGCTGCAACAGCTCCTGAATAAAAGTATCCTGCGTGAGGCACGATTAAAGCTTTAATATCTAAGCCTCCATTCTGTGCTATTGGCATTAAATCGGTTAATTCTGATTGAAGTGCTTCCTTGCTTTTAGAATAAAAGCTACCTGCAACTGCTGGATCCCGATATTTCATACCCTAAATATCCTCAAATTAACTATCAATATAGTATAGCCGCAATTTAGGCATTGCCATGTCTCACGTATTAAAACTTAATGAAGCTTATATAGACTGTTTTCCAACACAATATTGGCATAAATTAGATGATGGCAGGTAACGTGTGATATTTGCCCAAAACATTGCATTTTACGAGAAAAAATATTACTTTAAATTGTGACCTAAAGTACGTTTATTGCAGTAATGTATTTGATACCGATTCCGACAGTACTTATTGTACGTACTACAATAAATTATTAATCGCGCGAAACTGGTATCTATTAGGAGAATATAATTTAGATCATACTGGGCATTGCACTTATTGTGGCACTCGATTGCATAGTCGCTTTAGTCAAAACCGTCAATACTTTGGTCGACGCAGCATCCCTATTCGCACTACCTAAAAAACGAATAAAAAATAAAACCAAACCAACTTACTACAAGCAAAACCCAAGGCAATGTACTTTTAAAATCAACACTTGATTCAACCTTTACTTCTAAAGTTGAATCTTCTTGAGATTTAGATTTTGCTTGTTGCTTTTTAAATTTATCTCTTTGACGAGACTTTATTTTTTGTTGTTTTTTAAATTCACTAATGCCTTTCTCTACACCTTTAGCAATTAGTTTTGTTTGCTCTTTAGTTTGTCCTGATTTTTGAATACTTTTAGCAACAGCCATTGCCTGCTGCTGAGTTTCATTTGATGTTTTTTGATTCATTTTTTCTCTTATTTTTATTTAAGTGCGCAATCTTAATTGCCAATTTCCGCTATGTTCATCTGCACAGTTTTCTTCGGTATCAAAAATAATTTGTTTTTCCGGCTTAATTTTTATTTTCAGTGGAGCTAGTTTCTTAACGATTAAATCAACCAAAAACACATCAAGTGAAGATGATTTAGCTTGAATCAAATCATCATTCAATTCAAATACACATACTATAGATAAACTAGCGGGAAACTTATCATAATTTACCTGATGCGTTAGCCACACAAAACCATCTACTTCTATTAGTGCTTGTTCGCAAGCTTGATTTAAAACATTGCGAATATTGTTATCTATTTTCTTATCTGTTTTACGCATTCATTACTCAAAATTTAACATATCTATACCTATTTTAAACCTGCTGCCTTACTTTAGGAAACCCTTTATTTATAAGACTTTTAAGATAAATTTATTATTTTCAAATACTTATCAGCTGTTGTAATTTTAATTATAATAGCACGCCTAAATATCTTCATTGAACTGGTTATAAAATGAAATTATATTTCGCTAACACTTTTAAAACATCATTATTTTTTACAAGCATTTTTTGCTCGTTTACGGCTTTTTCAGCAACAACAACCACACAAGGTGGTTTTGGTATTAAGTCTGATGATGGTAAATACAGCTTTAAATTTAATGGTAGAATTCAAGCTGATGCAGCTATATATCACAGTGATGACATTGACTTAAATAATGGCACCGAAGTCAGAAGAGCGCGATTTGCAGTAAAAGGCAACATAGAAGATTGGGGTTATAAACTGCAATATGACTTTATTTCTAGTGAGGCAATAAAAGATGCTTATGTTGTATACCAAGGTTTTAACAACACCGAAGTTTTAATTGGTAGCCAAATTGAAGCTTTTGCAATGGAACCACAAACAAGCTCAAATGACGTTACTTTTATAGAGCGCTCAACAGTTATTGAAGCTTTTGGTTTAAATCGTGCAATTGGCGTTGCAGCTCGTCAATGGGGTGATAATTGGAGTTTAAATTATGGTGTTTATGGACAAGATGTAAATCATGATAAAGGCGGAGATGAACAACTTAACTTTAATGCTAGATTTAATTATGCACCTATTATTAGCGATGATAAGTTAGTCTCTTTTGGTGGTTCTATCGCCGCTATCAATTTGCCTGAAGGTGAAACCGTACGTTTTCGTTCTCGTGCGGAATCACACCAAGCTGATACCAGAATCGCTGATACCCATAAATTAGCTGCTGATAAATACAATATGTACGCACTAGAAAGTGCAATCAAGTTAGGATCTATTACCTTACTTGGGGAGTATATTACAACCGATGTCAACTTGACCCATAATGGTACGGCTCAATTCGATGGATTCTACCTATCAGCATCATACCTGTTTGACACTCAAGTACGCCCTTATTCAACAAAACAAGGCAAATTTAAACGTATCAAGCCAAGCAAAAAGGGCTTATGGGAAGTCGCAGCACGATTTTCTAGTTTAGATTTAAATGATACAAGTGCAGATATATATGGTGGCCAAGTAGATTCCATTACTTTAGGCGCAAACTATTATATCAATAATCATATGCGTGCGATGTTTAATATTGTCTCTGCAGACGGTGATGAATTTGCAGCTTTTGATTCACATTCAGCTGGTGCACGTATTCAAGTTACTTGGTAATCTAACGGCACATGCATTTCCAATATCAGAAAGTGCGCAGTGTAAAGTTTAAGTATATTAGTCTTTGTTTATGATGCCTATGAACAAAGACTAATAACTGAGCGCTATTTCTGTTTCCAACCATCAAAATGAATAGCACTGTCAACATCTCTTCTCGGTAACCAACCTAGTTTTTCAAGCTCAGGTTTATCATTAAATTGCGTTACGTAGCCTAAACATAAATAAGCAATTATATTAATATCCTCAGGTATATTTAAAGCAGATTTAATCACATCATCATGAATAATACTTACCCAGCCAACACCAATATTTTCAGCCCGCGCAGCTAACCATAAATTTTGCACAGCACATACACTGCTATATAAGTCCATTTCAGGGTTAATAGTTCGCCCAAGCACGACCGGACCATTTCGGCTACGATCACAAGTGACACAAATGCCAACTGGAGATTCTAAAATTCCCTCAAGTTTTAGGTTTTTATATTGCTGCATTTTTTCGTCATCAAACATAGCTGCTGACGTTTTATTCGCGTCTTCAAATCCGAGTTTTATTTTTTCTTTCACAACCTGATTTTTAACAACAATGAAATCCCACGGCTGCATAAAACCAACACTGGGTGCATGATGAGCTGCAGTCAAAATGCGTTTTAAAACGTCATCAGGAATTGGTTTTGGTTTAAACTGTCCTCGTACATCCCTGCGAGAAAAAATAGTTTTGTAAACGGCATCGCGTTCAAGTTCAGTTATTTTCATTAGACTTTAGATACAACTAATAATATTTGAGATTAAATAAGATTAGTTAATTTAAGCCTAGACTTTTGTCTAGGTTTTATTGTTTAAAGTCATCCGCTTTGGTTTAATTACTTATATGCTAAATAACCTAAAGGAAAGCTTATGTTCATGGCTCATGGAGACTGGTCATATCATATCGAAGGCTCTGTAATGTATGTTGAATTAATAGGTCAATTCAACGTGCAGGGATTGAATAAATTCTTCCAAGAAATGCATACTGTAACTAACCTCCTTCCTAAAAACATAACAAACCATGCAGTCGTAAATTTAGCTGATTGGGAGCTTGTTACTGACGATAGTCGAAAACTTGCAAAGAAATACTTTGAAAATATGATCTCCAGAGGTTATAAAAAAGTTGATTACTTAATGCCAAGCAACAATCTTGTTAAACATGTACTTGTAGACACTTGGAAAGATATCGACATTAAAGTCAACTTTTATGACTCTATAGAAGCGTTTTTAAAAGTGAATCCTAATTGTGATTATGTGAAAAATTGGATGTTCGATAAGGAAGAACTCTAGGGTAAGTTATGGAAATCTAAAACAGAATAAAAGATCTAAATACTAAGCTAAAAGAAGCCTACTAGGATAAGCTATTGAAACCTAAACTAACATTTTAAGAGGAAAGAAGTCAACCATGGTAAGTTATTGAAATATAAACAAATACATTAAGAAAAAGAAACTCACCAAGTTAAGTCATTGAAATATAAGGAGAATATTTTAAGAGCGAAGAAGTTCACTAGGGTAAACTGTTGAAATATAAACAAATACATTAAGAAAAAGAAGCCCACTAGGGTAAGCAAGTGAGCTAAAACGAAGCTAAATAATATTCCGTTATGAGCTTCTTCATGAAACAAGTAAAGTATAGCTGATTTAAATAGTTTGCACCTAAAACATCTACAAAATTAATGAAAAATTATTATAAATATAATAAAACTGTAACTTATAAAATTAACAGCTCACTTTTTGTTTATTACAACCAGTTTTTTAAAACTGTGTAAATAATTGAATTTAAAAATTAAGATAATCCAAGTGGACAATATAAATAGCGCGGTAAGCGCCGGTATATTATAAACCTGAAATAACCTCATAATTATCACAGATAAAATAATTCCTAAAATTGGTTTTATAAAACTGGCATATCTGCTCGAAACTGCAACCGCAACTAATAAAGCATTAAAACCTAAGAGGCATATGATACTCATCATTTTAAAAAATGTGTTTATAAAAACGATATTTAAATAAAAAAGTTTCCCCAGCTAAATTAGAGCTAAAACTCAGCAATCATCTATTGTTAAAAGCCGAACAACATCAACCTAAAGCGGTACACTTGTAATTTAAATGTAAATAAATGTTGTTTTTTTAAACTTCACTGTATAAATTGTGATCGGAGGTCAAACCTCCAACCAGTAAATACATAATCAATTTACAGGAACACACAATGAAAAAAACAATAAAAACAGGACTCATCTTTGCTTCACTAATGACTTGTGTCGCAAATGCCAATACAGGATTAGCTTTCATTCATGGTACAGGTAAACAAACCGATGCTAGAAATGACTACTGGACGTCTGAGTTCATAGATTCTGTGAGACAAGGCTTACCTAACTCAAATAAATACACGGTGATAAACTGTGATTTTGATCAGTTTATGTGGAATGAAAGTGCCTCAGGTTGCTTAGCCCAGGGATTAACTGACTTCATCTCTGCTCAAGGGATCACTGAGTTAAAGCTCATAACACATTCAAATGGCGGTAATATTGTTCGCTGGATTTTATCTAATCCAACTTACGACAGCCGTTATCCTGATATCATTAACAAGGTAAAACATACAATTGCACTCGCACCATCAAGCGGTGGTACGCCACTCGCCGATGCTGCAGTTGCAGGTAATACTTTTGAAACGAGCTTAGGCTGGTTATTAGGCTATGGCAGTGATGCGGTAAAACAACAACAAGTGAGTTGGATGAACTTTTATAACCAACAATGGTTATTTGGCACTTCAGGTAGACCAAACTTACAATCCACTTTTGAATCAGTTGTAGGCAGTGATGTCGATTCAGCTATTTGGGATGGAGATAGCTACTGTGGTGGTTATCAATATCAAGTAGCGCTAGAGGTAACCCAAAACTGGCTAGATAGCTGTTCAGATGGTTTTCTAAACTGTAGTTCACAATCAGCTGCAGGTAGCGTTTGGTTTACTGATAAATCAAAATCTAACGGCAGTGAACCTTTTAGCCATCATCAAAGCCGACGTAAATGTTTTGGTTTAGACAGCTTATTACGTAATCGTATTTAGGAGATAGCAATGAAAACTTCAAAAACAATAAATCAGTTATCTACAGCCGTCTCATTCTTAGCGATTGCGATATCTTGTGCGTCACATGCGCAGGCTAACAATGATGAGGCGACATTTTATCAATGGCCATCTAGCTATAAAACTGATCTAACAAAACAAAATAAAAAAACATATACCAGTAATGAATATTGGCAAGTTGTAACTGGTGCCCAGTTAAATAAAGGCGTTAAAGTTTATCTTAGCGATGCCTCTACTTTAGTGAAACTCACCCCTAAAGCCAGATTTGATCAAGGAGCAGTATTTAAACCTCAAAATTTAGAACTTAATCAAATTCAATTAGGAAATAACCTAGCGAGTAAGCAAAAGTTAGTACAACTTGCAGCACAAAAAGAAATGGCATTAGCTGGATTTAAAGATGGTAGTATTGCTTTAAAAGTACAAAATGCATCACTCAATGCACCTAGCGTTTTAAAGTATGCTCAACCGCTTATTGCTGACGATAAATACATAGTGCATGTTAAAGATAAAAATTCAGCATTTAAGTTAAACGTTACTGCACCGCTTGAAATTAAAAAGCAATTTCAACCGCAATTAACAATCAAAGCTGAGCTTACTAATAAACAGTTTGCTAATGCCGATGTAAGTGCGCGTTTAATTAGCCCTTTAGGTGAAACTGTTGAGCTTAAATATAATCAGGGTAAGATAGATTTTTCTAATGAGTTAGAGCAACTAGGAGCAGTAAAAGGACTATATCAAGTAGAGCTTGATGTCAGTGCAAAACACTTAGCCAATAAAATAAAAAGAACCATCAAGGTGCCTTTTATTCAAACAGCCCAAACTGCAAATATACTTACAACGGATATAAACATTGAGCCTAATAATAAAGGTTTAATCAATGTCAGTGTACCGGTGAGTATTACCCAAGAAGGTCGCTTTGCCGTAAAAGCTACTTTGCAAGGTTATACTCTGAACAATCAAAAAGTTGATATAGCAACAGCTGAAGTAGCTAAGTTTTTATTTTATGATGAAAGTTTAACTATGCCTTTTAAAGTCTCGGCGCTAACAAAAGGGCCTTACTCTTTAAGTAATATTATTTTGACAGATCAAACGAGAATGATGGTATTACCGCAAACAAGTGTATCAAAAGCAATCATAGAACAAGATAGACCTTGGTAGTTGATATTATTTCTAAGATCTAAAGGGGCTGTTAGCCCCTTTTTTCTGTTTATAAATATTTTTTAAACCAAGTTGCAACTTCTTGATTAACCTTCTTGCTCTCTCTTTTTAAACCATGATTGCCACCAGGGTAAACCACTAATTTATGAGGATGATTCTCTTTTTTTAATGCTGCCGCCAATTGAATCGATTGCTTAACATTAACCCTTTTATCTTTATCACCATGCAATAACAAAATAGGCGCTTGTTTTGGTAATTTATCAATCCATTTTATAGCTGAGCGCTTTTCTAACTCTACAGCTCTATTTTCTTTGAAATTAGGCACTCTTTTTATAAGTACGTTTTCCATTTTAGGACGTATTTTTAATGCCAGCTCTTGATTACTTACGCCAGCACCTACAGCAATTGCTTTAATATTAGGTAATGATTGTGCTGCAATATAAGTTTGCATACCACCGCGACTCCACCCATACATACCAACTCTACTTGTATCGGCTTCAGGTAATGCTTCTAATATTTTAGTTAAAGCTAAAACATCCTTAATATCAGCTCCACCAAATTCATCTTCCCCATTATTAAGTATTGATAATGAACTACCTCTATATAAGCTGCCAATGACAATAAAACCTTCTTTAACAAGTTCAGCTAATTTCCCTACTTTAATATCAAAAGGAGTTGTGCCGTAAGCACCATTTCCGCCTCTATTATAAATAACTACAGGTAACTTTTTATCTATTACTTGTTTCGGTTTTAAATAAAACCCAGCTATGGTGAAACCATCAACTTGATAAGTAAAATCAAAACATTCTATATTATTTTTTATTTTATCAAATCGCTCTTTTGGGTACCATTTCGCAAACTTTTTCTTATTATAACGTGAAAACTTTTTATTATTATAATCCATCCAGTATTCATAAGTTGAAAAAGGTCCTGTAAAACAAGTTTTAGGGTTATCTATTGCTATTTTTTCTTCAACAAAATTTGCCTGAGCAAAAAAGCTTGTAACTAATGTCGCTGTAATGAAAGCTGTTTTAATATACTTTCCATGTAATTTTATTTTTTTCATTATTTATCAATATCTTCAAATTAAATTCCAACGTAACTTGTACCTAATTACTTTAGAATAATCAATCTATTTAATTAAGCTCTATATTAATCATTTAAAATATCAAAGTGCTTATTTTTAGCTATACAATAAAAAATGCTGATATCCCCCTACTCCTTTAACTTATTGTTAAATTCGAAATTATTGCCTACATTTATGATGGTGTTATTTTAACCAAAACAAACTTGATACCTGATTAAAAATAATACCGCTATTTTTGACAACAACGGGGATAAAAAGATGCGGGTCAATAAAATCGCAGTCGCAATAATAGCATCGTCTATATTGCTAACACAGCTACCAGCAATGGCATCTGATACATCATCAGCTATTAGAGGCCAAGTGGTTGATTCAACCGGAATGGCACTTTCAAATATCACGATTAAAGTAACACATTTACCAACTGGAAAAGTTAAAACACTCACGACAACTGAAGGTGGATTATTTAAAGCCAAAGGTTTGCCTGTTGGCGGTCCATATTCTGTGATGGTTACTGATGGTACGGATCTTAAATTCGACAATATAAATGATTTATTTTTACAGTTAGGTCAAGCATCAAAAGTAAACTTAGTGGCAGAAGCAGTACAAAAAATTGAACGTATTGAAGTCAGCGGTCAAATGTCTATGGCGGGTGCTTATAGAAAAGGCCCTAGCAAAGACTTTAATGAAGGCGATATTAATAATTCAGCAGCGATAAGCCGAGACTTAAAATCCGTATTACAACGAGATTCTCGCATGGTTGTAGATCCAACAGCTGATGGTGGCCCTGCGCTTTCTATTGCGGGAGGCAATGTACGTGGTAATAGCTTAACCGTAGATGGTGTTAAACAAAATGATGACTTTGGTTTAAATAAAAATGGTTACCCAGGTCGCCGTACGCCTATTTCTCTTGATGCCATAGAGCAATTAGCAGTTAATATCGCACCTTTTGAAGTGACTTATGGTGACTTTCAAGGTGGTAATGTCAATATAGTGACAAAATCAGGCACTAACGAATTTCATGGTTCCGCATTTTATTATCGCTCTGATGACAGTATGACTGGCGATAAAAGCGAAGGTGAAGATCTTAATATAGGTGATTTTTCTGAAGATATTTACGGCTTTACTTTAGGTGGTCCTTTAATTGAGGATGAATTATTTTTCTTTGCTTCTTATGAAAAGTTTGATGCTACGAAACCCTACCAATTTACTTTGGATAATGAGAATGGCGTCGTTGACCCAAATGAAAAAACAGGTGTAACCCAAGGTGATTTTGATCGTATTTCACAAATCGCACAAGATGTTTGGAATTACGATATCGGCGGATATAACAACGCCTCTGATGAAGAAGATGAAAAATTATTATTAAAACTAGATTGGTTTATAAACGATGATCATCGTTCATCTTTGACCTACCAAGATAACGAAGGCAATACAGTACGTGATTATTGGGCTGAAACCTTCCCTAATGCAATTTGGGCGACAGCTGAATCAAATCGCTACAATATGAATGAGTCACTTAAAGCATATAGCTTACAAGTTTTTTCTGATTGGAATGACGACTTATCTACAGAATTTAAATATGCGCGTAAAGAAGTAAATACAGAGCAAGTGCCACTAATGGGTGCTAACTTTGCACAATTCTTAATTGGCACGCCTAATGGCGGACAACTCTATATAGGACCAGACCAATTCAGACATGCAAACGCGCTGGCCAATGATAGAGACATGCTAAAATTTAAGGCTGATTATTACTTAAATGATGAACACTTTTTAACTTTTGGTATTGAACATGAAAAACTCGATATTGTTAATACCTTTGTATTTGGCTCGTTAGGCATGACTACTTTTGATTCAATTGAAAGTTTTGAAAATAACGCAGGGTTTCATGTATTTCAAAATGCACTAACAGGTGATGCAAGCGATGCCGTTGATGAATTTCAATACACAACAACCACCTTTTATGCACAAGATGAATGGTTAATTACCGACGATTTAACCCTTACTTATGGCTTTAGATATACCAAGTACAAAAATGACGATAAACCAGTATTAAATCAAAACTTTGTAGAGCGCCATGGTTATAGTAATCAAAATAATTATGATGGTTTAGATTTATTTGAACCACGATTTGGTGCAAATTATACCTATGATGATGATACGATTATTCGGGGTGGTATTGGTCTATTTGGTGGTGGCGCACCTAATGTTTGGTTATCTAACTCATATGGTAACGATGGCGTAAGAAAAACATTTGCAGGCTGTTTTGGTGAATGTTTTGATGGTAAAAGCACACCTCAAGAAGTTTTAGACTTTTTAGCTGCAGGCGGTTTTAGTGGTGGTAATAGTGATACTAACAGTATCGATCCTAATTTCGAAATTCCAAGTACTTGGAAATTAAACTTAGGCATAGAACGCAGACAAGATCTGGGCATGTTAGGCGATAATTGGCAATTAAGTGCTGATGTACTCTTTAGTAAAGTAAAGGATGCAGCCATTTATCGCGAATTAAACATGATACCGGTGCAAACTGCACCAGATGGCCGACCTATTTATGACTCACCGGAACCATTTGATTTAAGCCTAACAAATACTAATGAAGGCGAAGGTCAAGTCTGGTCATTTAATGCGGATAAAAACTTTTATACCGAACACGGTAATTTTAATTTCAGCATGGGTTATAGCTATCAAGATATTACCGAAGTAAACCCAGGCAATGCTTTTGTCGCTTTTGAAGGCTACTCAATGCCTGCAAATTCTGACTTTCAATCAGAAACAGTATTTAACTCTGAGTTTGAAGTTCGCCATATTATCGCAGCCAATTTAACTTGGACTCATGAGTTATTTGGCGATAACTTAACAACAGTAGCTTTGATGTATAATGGTCGAGAAGGTCGTCATTATAGCCATACAATGAGAACTGCAGGTACTTTTGGTGGCTTTGTAGACTTTGCATCTTGGGACGGCTATAACTCACAATCATTATATGTACCAACTGGTGAAAATGACCCACTCGTAACTTATGCTGATGGCTTTGATAAAGAGGGCTTCTTTGATTACATCAATGGCGCAGGATGTTTATCTGCAGGCACAATCTCTCGTCGCCATGCTTGTACCAGTAGTTGGATAAATCGCTTTGATTTACATATGGCGCAAGAAATAAATATCTCTGGTGAACAAAAATTAGAAATCACATTTGATATCGAAAATGTGGGTAATTTACTAAATGACGATTGGGGCCGTGCTGATTCTTACGTTCAACCTTTTAATGCACCTGTTGTAGATGTCAGCATCGTAGATGGCCAATATGTTTATGACAACTTTACCCAACCAACGCCAACCGTAGCTAAAATACCATCGGTGTGGAAAGCACAATTTGGTATTCGTTATAAGTTTTAACTTAACTTTAAAACTAAACCTAGCCAAAAGCAGCGTCAGTTTATTCGCTGCTTTTTTCTATCCAAAAAAGATTAACCTCTAATATTTTCTGCATTAATCGCATTTATGAGATTATTAACCCAATTAGCATATTGGCGATGTATTTTTTGGCCATCGTACTTTAAGTTTACAGAATCTTTATATGTTATTGAGTAGTTCTTATCATCATGTATTATTTCTACAACTAACTTATGAGAACGAATAAACAAAGTGGCTTCCACTTTACCCTGCTCAATCACATTAGCTTGCCAACCAAGAGAAACAGCACCTTTTATAATCGACTTTTCAACGTTTGAGATGGTTTTTGGCGTATTGCCATAATGTGGAATTGTTTGATTCATATAATCACGTACAGGGATTGTGGTATTACAACCAGCTAATACTAAAGTTATTACGGCTATAAATAAAATATTAAATTTTTTCATCTGAGATATAAAATAAGGGAATAATATGAAATGGTATTTTTAATCATAAATACTGTAAAGTAATAATTCATTTATCATGTAAACAAAAATAACGGATTGAGATGGATAGCTTTTTAGAAAAACTTAACACTGCTGAAAATACAATTGAATTCACTGATACGATGGCTGTTATAGACGCAAATTACGAATTCACAGCGCAAGAATTTAAAAATGGCGATTTAACCAATCAAGCAGGTGACAATTCAGGTTCATGTAAAATTTTTTCATTCGCCAAATTGAATCAATTTACTCAAGAACAAACTTTGGCATGTTTTGGTAAATACTACCGTGAAGATGTATTGCAAAACCCTTCAAATACAGATCATCAAAATATTAGAAATTTTATGAAGACGGGCTGGCAAGGTATTGAATTTAAAACTCTGGCATTAAAAGCAAAATAGCCTTAAAAATAGATAAGCACTTATTATTGTTTATCTATTTCCTCATTTAATTTATTTAACCAAGCTTGGCGCAAGTTAGCTAATTCACCAGATGTTTTAAGTTCCTCATAAGCTTTCTTAAAATCATTAACAATTTCTAAGGGCGTATTTTTACTCATAGCTATATATAAATCATTAGTTGTATTATTAAATTGATAAACACGCGAAACATCAGTAAAGCTATGCCCTAATGTTTTTAATCGCCACCTTAAGACGAGCTCATCCCCCGCCATGAAATCAACGCGTTCTTTCATTAACAAACCAATAGCTTGATCTTTGTCTCGTGTTAACTGTAAATTTTTTTTAGGGAAACGATCTAATGAATCTAAATAACTATGAAACCTAAACCCCCTCACTTCAGCAAATGTATAATTAGAAATGTCATGTTCAAACATAATATTATATTCTTTAGCTCTCTCACTTTTACACCAAATACTTGGTGTTAGGTGCCCCGTTTTACCAACCCAATGAAATAAAGCTTCTCGTTTTGGTATACGTGATAAAGCAAGCATCACAGCGTATTGTTCTGTTGTAATATTTTTATAAGCACGAGCCCAATTAATTTGATTATAATTTACCTGATATTGTGTTTTTTCTGTTAAACGCCTAAAAATAAGTTCACTAAAACCGGATATTTCACCATTATCAATTATTGAATAGGGCGGTATATGATTTGCGTAAACCTCTAAACGTTGGGGGACCTTGGGAACAGTAACCTTTTGAGAAAAAACATTACAACTAAATAACATTATTAGTAGCAATGGAATATTACGCTTCATAAAAAACCTGCATAAAATTAAGTCGGCAGATAATATACAAACCTAGTAATGATTTCAAAAAAACAGAGCTATAAATACACACTATATAAAAACTAAATTGTAACAAGATTGCACCGACCAAAATAAATTGCTAACTTTTAACAAACAAAAGTTATAAGTATTTTTTATGTCGCAATATAAATTTGAACAGTTTCAATTCAATAGTGAAAACTATCAGTTAACAAAAAATAAAATCAAACATACTGTTCGCCCAAAAACAGCAATGCTTTTGGCTTATTTAATTGCAAATAGACATAAAATAATCAGTAAAAAAGAGCTATTTAGATCAGTATGGCTGACAGAGCATGTGCAAGACCATACTTTATTTCAAGTGATCAGTGAGATAAGAAAGCTATCCGATAATGAGCTTATTCGCACACAACCTAATTTAGGTTACCAATGGGTCGCTGCCACCAGCGAAATTAAAAATACACCACAAAAAGCATACCTAAGCATAGCCGCAAGTACTTTATGTCTCGCTTCATCTGCTTTATTTTTTACAAGCAATAATCAAGCAGATATTAACAATACTAATTTACCTGCAATCACTGCTTATTCAAAAGCTGTTGTGGCTTTATCTCATGGTGATAATCAAGAAGCCCAAAAGTGGTTGCAATTTAGCTTAAAAGAAAACCCAGAATCAACAGAAACAAAACTGTTATTAGCTGAAAGCTTATTTCAACAAAATAAATTAACGGCTTCAGAGTCATACGCCAGAGAAATATTACATAATAAAATAGCCTCATCATATAACTACTCAATGGCTTCAGACCTATTAAGTCGAATTTACGCTAAGCAGGGGTTAGCATTTGATGCATTGCAATATGCGATTAATGGTGCAAATGTTTTAAAAGCCTCTCAATCGGTATGTTCTATCGCTGCTACTGACGAAAGAGTCACATCATTATTAAAAGTAATAGATGATAGCCATAACTCTCAGCAACAAAAAGATAAAATAGCCGAAAGCTATTATAAAAATAACGAAAACTATCAAGATAATTTAAAACAAAACAAATTATATTCAGATATGTGCGATCAAATTAAAAAGCTCTCAATCCATGATAAAAAAACAGTATGTATTCCTTTAAAAGAGTCTGAATTTTTACTTTCAAACACGATTTATCTGAAAGATACGTTTAATTCATAAGTCATTGTTTAAGCTTAATATATAGATATTTATAGGTCTTTATAGATTAATTAACTCACTTATATACACAATTTATAATATAACTTCCTTAACAATAAAGGAGTTAAATTATGAAATTAAAATCACTGAGTTTCGCACTCGCATTATGCTTTTATTCAAACAGCAATCTTGCTCAAAGCCAAACTCAAATCATTGTAGAACCAAGTATAAAAAATAAAATAATCGCACTATTGCAAACTAAAAAAGATCTTAAAATAACTCAGTACGATTCACAATTAATTGAAATTAATTTAGGGACTAAAACACTATTTGCAAGCAGCGATGGTAAATATATTTTTGCTGGCGCAATTATAGATACTCACAGCAAAACAAACATTGTTGAATTAAAAGAAAAACAAAATAGAAAATTTAAATTAGACAATTTATCTAAAAATATGCAACTCAAATTTCCATCCACTACTGAAGAGCAACATATAATCACTTTATTTACTGATATAGATTGTGGTTATTGCAGACAATTTCATAAACAAATTCCAGAGCTCAATGCCAAAGGAATTTCAGTAAATTACATTATGCTACCTAGAGCAGGTTTAAACTCCCCCTCATTTGATAAAACAAACTCAGTATTGTGCTCTGATAACCCGCAACACAATATGACTTTGGCTATGAATAACCAATTTAGCACTAATAACGCATGCAAGAGTAGTTTAAAGCAGCAGCTTGCTTTAGCTTCTGAATTTGGCATTAATTCTACGCCAACAATCATACTTCCAGATGGTTCGATAACTCCAGGCTACCTTACCTCAGAGCAACTCACTCAAATACTTAATTAGGAACTGATATGAAATTTAAACTTTTAGCCTTAGTTATTTTATTTGTTTCAACATTAGCTAATGCAACACAATTCAAACTGGGTAAACATTATACTGAAGTTAAAACACCCTTTAAAACAGAAAAGTCTGTTATTGAATTCTTCTCTTTTTATTGCCCGCATTGTTATAAACAAGAACCCGTGATGAAAAATCTCATCGCTAATTTACCGAGTGATGTTATTTTTACGAAAAATCATGTTGATGGCATGCCAGGTAAGAATTTAGAAATTGAACAAGCACTTACTAAAGCTTTGATCACTGCTGATATCCTTAAAGTGAAACAGCAGATAACTCCAGCTATTTTTAGCTATATTCATAAAAATAAAGCTAACTTTAATTCTATCAAAGACATTAAAAATATATTTTTATTAAATGGCATAAAAGAGCAAGACTTTGATAAAACATTTAATAGCTTTGCCGTGAAAACACTGTTTAATAAGGCACAACTAAATACCGCAGTTTTAAGAAAACAAGGCGTAACAACTGTACCAACGGTAATTATTAACGGCAAATATAAAGTCGAAACACATAAAATTAGCAATCAAAGTCAATATAATGATTTAGTAATTTACCTACTCACTAAAAACACTTAATCCGTACTGAGGCAAATTTAATTTGCCTTTTAAACCCCCCGCTATAATTTGTAAAATATAAACAGAACCTAAATTTTAACTAATGAAACTTAAACCCTCTGTTATACATCGTAAAAAAATAAAATTCACCGCAATTTTAATAGGTCATTTTTTCCATTAATGTTATGGTTACGAAATTTTGAAATTTGAGTACTTTTTTATGACGACAACTACAGCCTCAGCGCCTAATAAGGAAAAAGGTTGGTTTAATCGCTTTTTAGCTACGGTTGAATTTTTAGGTAACATGTTACCTCACCCTATTACCTTGTTTGCTTTATTTTGTTTAGCCATCATCATATTCAGCGGCATTGCCAGTTGGTTTGGTTTATCTGCAATAGATCCGCGCCCAATAGGTTCTGCAGGTAGAGAAGCTGATGGCGTGATTGAAGTTGTCAGTTTATTGAGTGCTGATGGATTACAAAGAATCGTTACGGGTTTAGTAACTAACTTCACCGGTTTTGCACCATTAGGCACAGTATTAGTTGCACTATTAGGTGTAAGTGTTGCTGAACATTCAGGTTTATTATCTGCCTCAATGCGCGGCATGGTAATGGGCGCATCAAAAAGATTAGTTACCTTTATGGTGGTATTTGCAGCTATATTGTCTAATACCGCATCAGAGCTAGGCTATGTTGTGCTGATCCCATTAGCCGCTATGATATTTCATAGTTTAGGTCGCCATCCTTTAGCGGGTCTTGCAGCTGCATTTGCCGGTGTATCTGGTGGTTATAGTGCTAACTTATTATTAGGCACGATAGATCCTTTACTTGCAGGTATTACAACTCCCGCGGCGCAAATGATAGATCCTAATTACCAAGTAGGCCCTGAGGCTAACTGGTATTTCATGATGATTTCAACTGTATTAATCGCTATTTTGGGCACCTTTGTTACTGAAAAAATTGTAGAGCCGCGTTTAGGTAAATACAACGACAATGAAGCCAGTATTGATTTAAGCCAAAACAGCATAGATCACTTAACTGCAACAGAAAAAAAAGGCCTAAAATATGCAGGTATTGCTTTATTAGTGATGTCTGGCTTATTAGCACTTACAATCGCACCAAGTGACGGTATTTTAAGACATCCAGACACAGGCCTAGTAGCAGGCTCTCCTTTCTTAAAAGGCATCGTTGTATTTATCTTTATCACATTTGCCATTCCAGGCTTTGTTTATGGTCGTGTTGTTGGCACTATGCGTAATGATAGAGATGTCATTGATGCGATGTCTAAAAGCATGAGTTCTATGGGCATGTATATCGTATTAGTCTTTTTTGCAGCGCAATTTGTTGCGTTTTTCAAATGGACAAAGCTAGGGACTATTTTAGCTGTAAATGGCGCGACATTATTACAAGCGATGAACTTAACAGGTCCTGAAGTATTTGTATTATTCATTCTAATGTGTGCCTTTGTAAACTTAAGCTTAGGCTCTTCTTCTGCACAATGGGCTATTACAGCACCCATTTTTGTGCCGATGCTAATGTTAATTGGTTACGCACCAGAAACCATTCAAGCGGCTTATAGAATTGGCGATTCCGTAACAAACTTAATCACCCCTATGATGAGTTATTTTGGTTTAATTCTCGCGGTAGCCGTTAAATACAAAAAAGATATGGGCATAGGTACTCTTATCGCCACGATGCTGCCTTATAGTATTGTCTTCTTTTTTGGTTGGGTTGCTTTATTTTATGTTTGGGTATTTGTTTTTAATATGCCTGTAGGTCCTGGTTCACCTATTTATTATCAGCCATAAATAATCCCCAAAGCGTTAGGTATTTTATAAAAAGCCAGGTTATCCTGGCTTTTTTATTCTTCACATTTACGTATACTCAATTGCATTAAATCTCACTTAAAACAATATAATGAAAAAAACGATTATCACAGTTATTATCATAGTTGCTTCTATTGGTGTTTATCACAGCCTTCCTAAAAATGAAGTTAATGAAAATGTCACTTTAAATAGCGCTCTCTTTGAACAAGCAGCTAACCACGGCAAACTCAAATTAGATGAAATAGATGAAGCATCCGGCTTAGTCGCAAGTCGTAATAATCCAAACGCTTTTTGGACTCATAACGACAGTGGAGATAAAAATCGCATTTTTTTAATATCTCAATCAGGTGACAACCTAGGCACTTATACCTTAGAAGGTGCGATTGCTCGAGATTGGGAAGATATCAGTATAGGACCAGGCCCCAAAGCTAATACTAGCTATTTATACGTGGGTGATATTGGTGATAACCGCGCTCAATACAAAGAAAAAGTAATATACCGTTTTATAGAGCCTAATGTCAGTCAGCAAGCCAGTGATAACCAAATCAACATTGCAAAAGAGCATATTGATACTATCACCTTCGAATTCCCTGATGGCAAGCGAGATGCTGAAACTTTGATGGTAGATCCGATCACCAAAGATATTTTTGTTATTTCAAAACGAGAAAAGCAAGTCGGTGTTTATGTTGCTCGCTACCCACAATCAACAACACAGATAAATATATTAACTAAGGTAGCAACCCTTGATATCCATAAAATAGTCGCGGGTGATATTTCAGTTGCTGGCAATGAAGTATTATTAAAAGACTATCGAAATATTTATTACTGGAAAAAACAAGCTAATGAGTCCATTGAAGAACTATTAACAACAGCACCTCAACGTTTGCCCTATAAAGCCGAACCACAAGGTGAAGCAATCGCATGGAAACAAGATAGCAGTGGATTTTATACATTAAGCGAAGCATCGAGCAGTGGCGCAGCTAAAATGTACTTTTATAAAAGAAAATAAAAATATAAACTAGTTATACCAATTCTATTAAGTTATTGATCACATATTTATTGGGATTGGTATTAATACAGGCCATATAGCAGGCTGTATTAAATTGATTCTCATACTTATCATTTAATTTCCCCCTTAATCACCAAATTTATCCGTTTAACACATAAGTCTCATCTCTCTTTTTAAAAACGCTAATCTAAACCCATCAAAGCAAAACAGTCATCAAAGAATTTAACGCTTATATAGCAGAGGGAACGACTATGAAAACATTAAAAGTATTAGCAACAACTATCGCATTATCTTCAGTAACAATTGCAGGCTCTGCAATGGCAGATACTAAACATATTCAAGCGACTGATAACTCAGTTTCAACTGACATCTGTGTTGCAGCAGCAAAAGGCAAGCTTATGAAGTTTAGCCAAGCAGTATCAGAATCTCGCCTATCAATGAAAAAAGTCGCTGATGTAGTCAGTTGTAATGGACTTGATATTGCCAGCTTCGCACAAGAACAAGGCGCCAATAAAGTCGCTAAAAAAATTAATAACTACCGCACAGAACCATCACAATATATTGCTAAAATCTAAACATCTCAGAAACAAAAACCGCATATACAAACGTGTATGCGGTTTTTGTGTTTTTAGAAGTATGTAACTTCATCTTGATAAGAACCCCTGCGATTTTCCCCCTATGCCAGAAGTATTCAGTAAGACATACTAGTAATCAATTTTATGTATTAACTTCCATTTTTAGATTAAGTCTTTTTATATGGCAATTAAGAATTAATTATTAGCTCCTATAAATTGAGCCAAAAATTCATTGATAATAGCACATCTTTAAAAAACACATTACTCATCACTTAATTTCCCCCTTA
Organism: Pseudoalteromonas sp. C2R02; assembly: GCF_018860845.1. Lineage (NCBI taxonomy): Bacteria > Pseudomonadati > Pseudomonadota > Gammaproteobacteria > Alteromonadales > Pseudoalteromonadaceae > Pseudoalteromonas > Pseudoalteromonas sp. C2R02. The sequence goes on from NZ_JAHKQC010000026.1 coordinate 40,237, forward strand.
ATCACCAGATTTATCCGTTTAACACATAAGCCTCATCTCTCTTTTTAAAAACGCTAATCTAAACCCATCAAAGCAAAACAGTCATCAAATAATTTAACGCTTATATTGCAGAGGGAACGACTATGAAAACATTAAAAGTATTAGCAACAACTATCGCATTATCTTCAGTAACACTTGCAGGCTCTGCAATGGCAGATACTAAACATATTCAAGCGACTAATAACTCAGTTTCAACTGAAATCTGTGTTGCTGCAGCAAAAGGCAAGCTTATGAAGTTTAGCCAAGCAGTATCAGAATCTCGCCTATCAATGAAAAAAGTCGCTGATGTAGTCAGCTGTAATGGACTTGATATTGCCAGCTTCGCACAAGAACAAGGCGCCAATAAAGTCGCTAAAAAGATTAATAGCTACCGCACACAACCGACACAATATATCGCTAAAATTTAAAGTTATATTTAATAAATAACTTTAAACTGAGAATCAGTCATCAGCTAAAAATCCGCACTTTAAAGTGCGGCTTTTTAGTGTTTAAATTCTTTTACACATATTTTATTAGATTAAATTTGTGACACTTACTAACTATGATTACAATAACTTTAAGTATTAATCTAAAGCTTCCTTTTAATGAAACCGCATATTCAGACACTTCTCACTTTATTGACTAAAAAAGACTTTAAAGCGCTTTTAGCTTTTTACCAGCAATCTAACGAGATTGAAAATATAGACCAATTAGCATTTGTATATCAGCAAGGTCAAAAGTCTTTATCTGTGTTTGAGTTTTACCAGCAAATTGCAACTAAATTCATAGAATCAAAAGGCTTACCCGAAACACTGATAAATCAAATTAATACGAGTGACGCATTAAGTTTTTTTACGCCTGCACTACAGCTAAATGACAATTTTAGTAAAGTAAATCAGCAACAAAGAAATACTCTGCACTTTTTATTAGTGGGTAAAGCACAATACTCAGAGTTACCGCCATTTAACTACTTACGCTCTATGATGTTATTTGAAAGTAATGAATCACTCAGCTCTGCTTTAACACAAAAAGATTATAAAAACTTAACACCAATAGAAGCATATATGCTGGCAAATACTAATTTAAATACTTTGCCTGCACATGAGTTCACCGCATTATTAGCTTTAATTGAAATTGAAACAGCACAGCAATCCATTGATTTAAAAAATTATGCAAGTGTTATACAGGCGGTAAAAATATTATGTAAGAAACAAAATATGACTGTTGATGAAGAATTGCAACGCGTTTTACTCATTGCAACTTATTATGAAAAACCTACCGTTCAAATAATAGGCGACTTAATAAACTAGTCAATATTGCACATGTGCTAAACTAGTTAAAAATAATGGATGAATAAAAAGGCGATTCTATGATGTTTAAATTAATATTATGTTTTGCACTTTTCCTCTTTAATTTTGACCTTATTGCAAAACCCATGAAAATTATATTCATAAACCCTGGTTTTTCAACTGAGAATTCAACTGGAAAATTTTGGTTTAAAGTCAATACCATTATGGAATCTGCTGCCGATGATTTATCTATAAACCTCATTACGTTTTACGCAAATAGAGATCATATTTATATGAAATCTTTAGTGAATAAAGCCATTGAAGCACAACCAGATTATCTTATTCTTGTGAATGAGAAAGGCACAGGCCCTGCTATGTTAAATAAACTAAAAGGGCATAATATCCCTGTGTTTTTTTTATTAAATACACTCAGCCCCCAAGAACTTACTACCTTAACAAAACCTCAAGTTAATAATCTTATTGGCTATTTAAAACCTGATAATTTTCAAGCTGGCTACAAATTAGCAATTCACTTAATAGAACTTGGTAAAAAACGACTGTTAAATATCCCTTTACATTTATTAGCACTACAAGGCGATTATGTCACTTCAGCCGCTATATCAAGAAAACAAGGCTTATTTAAGGCTCTGGAAGAATACCAAAATGATGTCACTTTGATTGATAGTACTGTGTCAAATTGGTCTAAAAACCTTAGTTATGTAAAAACTAAGGGGATCTTAAAGCATGAAAACAATATTAATTTAATATGGAGCGCTAACGACGCAATAGCCTTTGGGGCTAATGCCGCTATAAATGACTTAGCAATTAACCATCCAGTTATTATTGGCGGCATTAATTGGGATATTGACACTGAAGGTAATAAAACAGATGTTTCTTATGGTGGACACGTTCTGCTAGGTGCTAAGGCACTCGTTATGCTATATGATCACGCAAATAAACAGTTAAAAACAGATGAAATGAAATTAACGCTAGATATATTTCAACCTAATACCACTCTAGATAGCCAAGAAATTATAGCGTTAATCAGCCAAAATAAAACAGGTAAAATCAACTTTAAACATTTTACTAAAGCCCATATTACCCCACAAAAATTTACAATTAAAAATGTAATTAAAAGTGCCAAAGATCACCTAAACTAACTTAAACCTCAGTGTTTATTTAATCTGTAATAACTTCTATACCATAGGAAATCATACCGATTACTTATATTTCAATCCGCTTTAAGCTAAAATTAGGTAAAATATTATAAATATCTGACTTTAGAGCAAGTGATAAAATAGCTTGCAGATTGAGCTTTGATTTAAAAAAACAAAAAATTTCAAACGAGACTATTTAACATGACATTAGAAGTAAACTGCCCGACTTGCCAAAACAAAGTTGTTTGGAATGAAAAATCAGAACATCGTCCTTTTTGTTCTAAGCGTTGCCAATTAATTGATTTAGGCGAGTGGTCATTTGAGAATAATAAGATTTCGTCACCTATGAAAGTTGATGCTGAAATATCTGCAGATATGATAGAGGATATTGAAGCCATGCTTGCAGCAAATGAGCAAGATTTTTTTAAGGAGTAGATTTTAACGCTTTGAATAAGTTTTTGAATGTATTAAATGCCCCTGACAATGCGAACTGGTTAATTAACCAGTTCGGTAATGAACCACCTGGATCAGCATAAGCCATATAAGTTATTTCAAGCATACCATCTTGTACTGGGGTTAATCGCCAACTGGCTTCAACCCCCGTTATAGCGATATTGTTACCACTTTTTTCAATGCCATCAGTTAAACTGGGTAGAGCTGTTTTCATTTTAATCAATAAGCTCCCATCGTCATAATACTGATAAATGGAATAAGTCAGCATATCACGATTTTTAACAGGCCAAGGAGCATTAAATACACTATAAACAATATTCTCAACTTCAGATAAACGCTTTAGAACTGATACCGAGATAACACCATCTAACCATTTTGAGGCATTCTCAGTATCTTCAAGTAAAAAGACAAAGTCACTTACCTTAGCCTTTAATGTCATCTGAGCTTTTAATTTAACTAAGCCTGTATGCGTATTTTTTTTATAAACCTTAATCCCAGATTTATTTTTATATAATACCCAAGGCTCAGTTGAATATGCCATGCTTATATTTAATACAGTAAGCATAAATAACAGGTATAATTTTATTTTTCCATTAATAAACAAGTTATTAATCATTTTTCATCAACGGTATTTAGCGCCAATATGGTGCTGATTTAAATGTTGCTAAACGACTTTGCTCCATTGCTGAAAGCAAGTTTTCTGATTTTTGCTCTAACCAGATTTTGATCTTACTTAAACTGTCATCATTTTGTGCAGAGCATAAACGTTTAAGGTAATCTAAAGTACATAATTCATCAATACCATGAATTATGTCCAACCAAGGTGTTCTAAACTCCTCTCTCAATGCTTGATTAAACAAGTCACCTAAACAACAGCCACTTAATAAATTTCGCTCTAATTGTTCTTTTTGGGCTATATAGGTTTTTTCTGATATATCCTGTTCTGAACCAATTAAACCTCTAATTTCATGCCAATCTTTTTCAAATAAACTCGCGGCTTTATCTGTTACTTTCTGCTCAGCTAGTTGTAAGTGTGTGGCATTCCAATCATTTTTCCATTTTTCATCTACTAAAAAAATAGTCAAATTTAAAATTAAATGATTGTATCGCGCACTACAAAATACTTGATGCATTTTGCTCACATCAGGGTGCTGTAGCTTTAAGTTATCGATAACTTGATTTAACTCAGGTGCACTTTTAATCTTTTTATAATAAGCATGTTTTTTTGAAGTGTAATTCTTTAGTTGAACAGCCGTTTCTACCCAGCTTAACTCTTTTAAAAGCCAGTTTAATTCATCCAATAAAGGTTTAACTTTATCTTTGTTTAAAATATTACTAAACAAACCAAACGCATGAATAATAACGCTTACACCATCATTAATACGCTTTAAGGTATGTAAAGCCGGTGTATCGAAGTAACATTGTTCATGTTTTTGCACAAACTCAATTCCATACTGCAAACATGCGCTAAAAGCTTGCTCTAACGTACTATCTGACTCTAAAGAGACAGAGTTTAATGTACTATCAGCGATAAGCGGTTTATTGTCTGCAATACGATATCCTCGTGCTGCTTTACTATATAGTCCAAGCCTAACTTCTGAATGCGAAATTAACTTTTGAGCGAGTATAAATAAATCTGAACGACTACCGCTGACCAACTCCATTTCAACTTCACAAATGGTTTCAACTTGATTTGATGCGCTGATCTCCCCTTTATCTAAAACAAGCTCTATTTTAGTGCCAGATTCAGTCTCTAAAATCCATGTACGGCGTATAAAGTTAGTGCTAAATATCGGATAGATGTTTTGATTTATTGCATCAATCTGCATACCATGAGGCCAAATATTTGCGTCAAATAATGATAAATCAGGATGTTTACCCTCTAAAGGTAAATTGTATTCTGGTCGTTGATGCAAGCCACCAACAACTTTTCCGGCAAGTTTAATGGTTTGCTCACATTGATTATCATTGCATGTTTCACCACCAAAGCAGCGAGTTCTTAATCCAATATCAAGCGCTCTAAGCTCTCGACTAGCAGTATCAAAATATGCATTTTGTAAATTTCTAGATGGCTTATTTATCACTTTTTTAGCAAATTCAGTGATAATAGCGGGAATGTGAGCGATGACATTATCTGAGACTAAAAATTTAAGCTCTATCTCAGTATCCGTTAGTTCTGTATCCATTCGGTTTGGAAAATGACTTTAATAAATAAACAAGTAGTCAAAATAAACTAATCCTTAGTATAAAAGCAAATTTTTTGAAAAATAATATGCCTTCTAAATTATGTACCCTTGCTATTAAACCTTTAACTTCATATTATTGAGGCGCTTTTCATCTTAAAAAAATAATCAAAGGCTCAATATGTTAAAACCATTCATTTTTGTCATCGCATTGCTTAGCTTTGCCTCCCATGTTGTTGCCGAAGACAATATAACCAATACAGAACAAACTGATGCTAAAAAAGTATATATTACTGATAGCCTTTATATATATATGCATGCAGGTGCTGGTAAAAACTTTAGAATATTAGGCTCTGTTAATGCGGGCACTGAACTTGATTTTTTAGAGCAGGATGATGACTCTGGTTTCACAAAAGTAAAAGATACTAAAGGCCGAACGGGTTGGGTTGATAAACGTTATATCTCTAAAATTCCAGGATTGGCTTTTAAAAATCAAGAATTAACGCAAATAATGACAATTGCACAAAATGATTTAAGAGAAGCACAGATTCAACTACCTAAGCTACAACAACAAAGTGCCCTTTTATTAACTGAGAATACAGATTTAAAACAACAAATAAAAACACTGAATGATAAAATAGAGCAGCAATCAAATTCAACACAAGCCGCTAATGAAAAAGAAAAACAACAACTATTACTTTATGGTGGTGGTATTGCGTTTACCGGTTTGTTTATCGGTATTTTGCTTACTTTAATGTTGTCACGTCGTAAACGCAGCGGTTGGGCATAAGCTATTCAGCATAAAATAGGGTTAGCGAGTACAACAGAGTCTCGCTAACTTAAAACATCTATCCACATCAAAACGATTAACGCACTGAACTTTCGGCCTATGTTATCTCACACTGTAATTAAGACTCTTGTACTACTACACCATCATCATGCTTGATATTTTCAATTACCATGTATGTGTGATGGGTTGAAACGCCAGGTATATCAACTAAATCACCTAAAACTTCTCTATACTGCGCCATATCTGCAACTCTTATTTTAAGTAAATAATCATAACCTCCGGCCACCATGTCGCACGCTACTACTTGCGGTATCGCAAAAATATGTTTTCTAAACTCTGTAAATACTTCTGTTGTTGATTTCTCAAGTGTCACTTGTACATGAGATACTAAGCTTTGATTTAGTTTCTCTGCGTTTAGCTTGGCAAAATAACCCTCAATATAGCCATCAGCTTCTAGCTTCTTTACGCGATCTAAACAAGGACTTGGACTTAAATTCACTTGCTCTGCTAAATTTACGTTCGAAATTCGACCATTTTTCTGTAAAGCATCTAAAATTGCTAAATCGATTCGATCTAGTACACGAGTTTTAATAGAAATAGACATATCAGCATAATCTGCGGTTAAATTAAATCAATACCCACTAAAATAGCGGATATTGGCAAAATTCGCCAGCACATCCTGCGGCCATTTCTATAAAATGCTCACCAATTGATAATATATACCGAATTTTAGAGGGTCATCCCATGTTATTTAACGGCAACTTAAAAACAGATTGCGAAATTCGTCAAAAGATCCGCGATTTTTATCGCATTGATGAAGATAAAGTAATAGATCATATTTTACCATTAGCTGAAGTAGGTGTATCAGCAAGAAGCCGAGCATGGGAACGCGCGCGTCAACTAGTTGTTAATATTCGTGAAGATCAACAAGGCCAAGGTGGTGTTGATGCTTTACTAATTGAATTTTCACTGTCTTCTGAAGAAGGCATCGTACTGATGTGTTTAGCTGAAGCTTTATTACGTGTGCCAGATAGCGATACACAAGATGCTTTGATCCGCGATAAATTATCAGGTGGTGACTGGAGTTCTCACTTAGGCAATAGCGACTCTATATTCGTAAATGCGTCATCTTGGGGCCTATTAGTAACAGGTAAAGTTGTAGATTACTCAGATAAAAGCAAAGAAGAGCAATTTGGCTTATTGAAAAAAACCATAGGCCGTTTAGGTGAGCCTGTTATTCGTCGTTCTGTACGTGTTGCGATGAAAATCATGGGTAAACAGTTTGTAATGGGCCGTAATATTGACGAAGCCTTAGAGCGCGCTGTTGAAAAAGAAAAAAATGGTTATGCCTACTCTTACGATATGTTAGGCGAAGGCGCTCGTACTATGACGGATGCTGAGCGTTATTTCCAAAGCTACATGAATGCGATTCATGTTATTGGTAAAGCAGCAAATGGTCGTGGCCCAATAAAAAGCCCTGGTATTTCAATTAAATTATCTGCACTTCATCCTCGTTATGAATTTAGCCATTCTGAGCGTGTTGTAGAAGAATTAATTCCTAAAGTAAAAGAATTAGCACTCGTAGCTAAAAGCTATGATATAGGTTTTACAGTTGATGCCGAAGAAGCTGACCGTTTAGATATCTCTTTAGATATCATTGAAGCTGTTTTTTCAGATAATGATTTAGGTGACTGGAATGGTTTTGGTTTAGCTGTTCAGGCATACCAAAAACGCGCTACTTTTGTAATTGATTGGTTAGTAAACTTAGCACACAAAGCTGGCCGTAAAATGATGGTGCGCTTAGTAAAAGGCGCATATTGGGATACAGAAATTAAAACATCTCAACAAGATGGTTTAGAAAACTTCCCCGTATTTACACGTAAAGCATCTACAGATGTATCTTACAAAGCCTGTGCCATTAAGTTAATGAATGCACGTGATGTAATTTTTCCTCAATTTGCAACGCACAACGCATACTCAGCAACAACGATTTTAGAAATGGCTGGTGACAATCATTCTAACTTTGAATTCCAGTGTTTACACGGTATGGGCGAGTCTTTATTCAAGCAAATTATTGCTGAAGATAAAGTGCAATGTCGTATATACGCACCAGTAGGTCAGCATGAAGACTTATTAGCATACTTAGTACGTCGTTTACTTGAAAATGGTGCTAACTCGTCATTTGTCAATGCGATTGTTGATGAAACACAGCCAGTTGAAACTTTATTGCATGATCCGGTAGAAAAAACACAGTCTCTTAAAAATAAAGCCAATACACAAATCGCACTACCGATTGAGATATTTGGTGAAGAGCGTGATAACTCAAAAGGCATGGATTTAACTGATATCAACCACATTTCACCTTTCAAAGAAAATCTTGATAAGTGGTTCACTGAAAATCAAATTAGTAAATCTGATGTACCAGAAGGTGCACATGCGGTTTTAAACCCTGCAAATCATGATGAGATTATTGGCCACTTAACTCATCACGATGAAGCACAAATGAAGCAGCTTATTGTTAATTCAGAAGCCGCTTATACTGATTGGTCTGCGACACCGATAGCAAAAAGAGCCGAGTTATTACGCCGTACAGCTGATATTTTAGAGCGTCATCGCGATGAGCTAATTGCTATCTGTATTAAAGAAGCGGGTAAAATCCCACAAGATGGTATTGATGAAGTACGTGAAGCAGTAGATTTCTGTCGTTATTATGCAGCTCGCGCCGAAGAGCTAGCAAAAGATGATCGCTTTGAAGCACGTGGTGTGATTTTATGTATCAGCCCATGGAACTTCCCTCTAGCTATTTTCTTAGGTCAAGTTGCTGCAGCGATTGTGACTGGTAATACAGTAATTGCTAAACCAGCAGAGCAAACAAGCTTAGTAGCACTTCGTACTATTGAATTAATGAAAACTGTTGGCCTACCTGAAAACGTAGTACAAGCAGTTATTGCCCGCGGTAGCAAAGTAGGTCAAGTGATTGTGCCTGATACCCGTGTTAAAGCAGTAATGTTCACAGGTTCGACAGAAACGGGAACTCGTATCTCTCAAACACTGGCTGAGCGTGGTGGCGATCAAGTGCCATTAATTGCTGAAACTGGTGGTCAAAACTGTATGATCGTCGATTCTACCGCTTTACCTGAGCAAGTTGTTGATGATGTGATTTCATCTGGTTTTCAAAGTGCAGGTCAACGTTGTTCAGCATTAAGAGTATTGTTTGTTCAGGAAGAAATTGCTGATAAAGTAATTACAATGATCAAAGGCGCGCTTCAAGAACTACATATTGGTAACCCAGCAATGCTTTCAACAGATGTTGGTCCCGTTATCGATCAAAAAGCATTTGATGCATTAAATGATCACGTTGAGTACCTTAAAGGTCGCTCTACTTTACATTATGAATGTAAAACGCCAGAGATGGGTGATACAGGCAATTTCTTCTTTGCACCTCGTTTATACGAAATCAGTGACTTATCAGTACTAACAAAAGAAGTATTTGGCCCATGTGTTCATGTAATACGTTTTAAAGGCTCTGATTTAGAAAATGTTATAAACCAAGTTAATGCCACAGGTTTTGGCTTAACTATGGGTATTCATACTCGTATTGAAGAACGCGCAAATTACTTAGCTAAAATGTCTCGTGCCGGTAATGTTTACATTAATCGTAATATGATTGGCGCTGTTGTTGGTGTACAACCATTTGGTGGTCGCGGTCTATCTGGAACTGGCCCTAAAGCTGGTGGTCCAAACTACTTAACACGCTTAGTAGCCGAAAAAACATCACCAATAAGCATTCAGTCAACAAGTGTTAAAGCGACAGATACTGAAATGTCTAATTTACCTGCAGCGCAAGAGCAAGTAAATAAACTACTCACAAATGCAATGAAAGTAGAAAATTTATGGCGCATGGCACCGCTTAATGATCGTATTTCAGCAATACGTCAACTACTTGCAAAAGTAGCAACTGTTGAAATTGTAAATGAATTAGCCGATGATTTAGCACTGACGTTATCTGATGCGCGCACGCAATTAAACAACATTGAAAAACGCTTAGCCAAAGCAACTGTTTTACCAGGACCAACTGGCGAATCTAATATGCTTTACCTTGAGCCTCGCGGCTGTGTTGCATGTTACGCAGATAAAGATACGTCATTTAATTTTTGGGTGTTATCTATCGTTACAGCACTTGCTACGGGTAATACAGTGATCACAGTCGTTTCTGACTTATTCCATGACGAAGCTCTGGCATTTAGAGATAAATTAATTTCGACTGGTGTTGCTGAAGGTGTACTGCAAGTAACTAAATTAAGTCACTTACAATCACTTCTTGCACATCCTAAATTGGCTGGTTCAGTGATAGGCAGCGGTTGTGAGCGTAAAGGGTTTGTTAGTGAGCAGTTAGCTGCACGCAGTGGCGCGATTCTACCTGTGATCAGTTCTGAGTATTATGATACGTTAATTAATCGTTTAGTAACTGAAAAAACTGTAAGTATCGATACAACGGCCTCAGGTGGCAATACTTCTCTAATGACTTTAACTGAAGAAGATTAAACCTTAATCTCAGTTATCTTATGAAAATTTAGCGAAGGGAGTTCTCCCTTCGCTAACATTATTTTTAAACTTCCCACCTTTTAAATTTCAGTTTTAAAATTGGAATTATCCCTTATATTTTGCTAGTTTTAATCTATCTACTGCGCTTTGGCTCTTCAAATCTTTATGTTACAGAAACTATCGATAGATCAATTACAACCCGGAATGTTTGTCAATAATGTGACTAAGCAAAATGGCAGTGTTCAAGTTAAAAATCAAGGTTGGGTACGCACACAATCAAGCATTAATAATTTGATAAAAGCAGGTATTCTTGAAGTCGAGATTGATTCAAGTAAAACGATTATTGAAAAAACAAATAATCAAACTGAAGTGGAAGAACCGATAAATGAAGCACCTTATGATCCAACATATGCAAGTGTTAGCCTAGATAAAGAGATTAACAAAGCTAAAAAACTTTATAAAGAAGCCAAAGATCTACAAACAAAAGCGTTTAAAAGTATAAAAGCAGGTAGAAAGGTTGAAATAGCACCTTTTAAAGAGGTCGCCAATAGTTTTATTGATTCAGTATTTCGTAATCAAGATGCACTTGCTTGCATTACCCGTATTCGAGAAAAAGATGCTTATCTTTTAGAGCACTCTATCAATGTATCTGTATTAATGACAATTTTCGCCAAACACCTTCATCTAGACCGTGAAATAATTCATGAGCTAGCAACGGGTGCTTTGCTGCATGATATCGGAAAAATAAAAATTGAAGATGAAATTTTAAATAAACCAGGAAAATTCACCGATAGCGAATTTGATGAAATGAAAAATCACGCCCTCTATAGCAAAGAAACCCTCGAGGAGGCTGGATTATCAGGGATCGCTGTAGAAATCGCTGGTTACCATCATGAGCGACTTGATGGTAATGGCTACCCATATGGTTTAAAAGGAGATGAAATCAGCCAGTATGTACGCATGATTTCAATTGTGGATGTATATGATGCGCTCACAGCCAAACGTGTTTATAAAAATGATATGCCGCCAATCAAAGCATTTAAAATATTAAAAAAAGACACTCCAGCCTGTTTTGACGAAGTACTCTTAAATAAATTTATTGCATGTATCGGAGTTCATCCAGTGGGTACTTTAGTTAAATTAACCAGTCAAAAACTAGGTATTGTATCTAAAAGTAACTTCCAAAACCCTTTGAAGCCATGCGTTAAATTATTTTATAGTGCAAAACACCATCACCATACAGAAGTGAAAGATATTGATTTATCCAAAAAAAGCTGCACGGATGAAATCGAAAACTCAGTAAAACCAGAAGATTTTAATATCGAATTAATGCACTTTTTTAAAACCGTATTTTTAAATTAAATGGATAATCTTAAAAAAGTATCTATTACTAAACTCACTATTGGTTCTTATGTAGAAAAAGTATCTAAGCAACTTAGCCAAGTAAAAATAATAAAAACAGGCTGGGTGAAAGATAAAAAGGCTATCGCGGAGCTTAAAAGAGAAGGAGTGATTGAAGTTGTTATAGATGTAGACCGACAACAAAAAGAAAAAAAAACACTTAAAAAACCAGACGAAAAGTTAAAAAAAAGAAAACATAAGATCTCATTTGAACAAGAGCTAATACCTGCAAAAAAAATACAACAAAGACTAATAGCAACACTCGGCGATACTCAAGAACGCGTATTAAATAATATACCTATTGATATTTTAGCTCTTGAAAAAATGTCTGAGGCAATTTTAAAGTCAGTTGCCAATCATCCACACTGCTTGCTCTGCTTGATTAGAGTGAATACCCATACAAACTCACTAATAGAACATAATATCAGAGTGGCTGTGATGCTTGCTCAGCATATGGTTTTTCAAAAAGTTAATTTTTCAGAGTCTATCCCAATTGTATTAGCTGGCTTAGTTCATGATCTAGGGAAATTATTACTACCAACAAAGCTACAAAGAACCTCTAATTCATTCACTAAAGAAATGAATATTCAACGGCAACAACATGTTAAATTAACAATGCAAATTTTAAAAATAAGCGGAGGCGCACCCAAGTTAACTTTAAAGTTATGTTATCAACAAATGGAGCGGTTAAATGGCAGTGGTTATCCTAATAATTTAGATGTCTCATCTTTACCTAAAATTTCAAAGCTTTTTGCGATTATCGATGAGTTAGATACTATAATTAGCGGTTTCGAAGGTAATAAGCCCAGAGGCTCTACTTCGGCATATCAATATTTAATGACTCAATCACCCGAGTTTTTTGATCCCGATTTATTGCAAGCCATCATTAAAAGTAGTGGTGTGTATGTCGCTGGCAGTTTAGTCAAACTCAAAACTGGAAAAATCGGTTATGTAAAAGAGTTTAAACTCGATACAGCAAGCTCACCTATTGTGCACTGTTTTTTTAATGCACGCTTTAACCATCATATAGAAGCATCTGATATTGATTTATCCGCAGAGTTTATTGAAGATGCTATTGAAGCGACCATAAATAAAAGCGATAACAAACTTGCGTTAGAGCAATATATATAAGTTTATTTATAGTATATAAAGCTTAAAGTAACCAATCATCCATAGCTGACATACTAAAGCGATATCCCTCAATACTCATTAAAGTCATTTCAGGGGCTATCTCTAATATTTTTATAGGCCCTAAACTATCTCCCTCATACAATTCCTTATTATTTAATTTTATCCAACGTCTGCTAGCATCAGTTGCATAAATATGAGCTTGATAAGTAATTTCAGGAATTAAACTTTGTATTACATCAGGCAATAACTGAATTGGCTGCGCCATTGCTGAGTCTTTGGTTGCTGTTGTTACTTCATAGCTATCATTTTCTTGGGTTGCTGCAACAGCCCTCGCAAATGCAGTTTTCAACGAGTCTGGTAATTTCGCGATTTCATTATTATCACTATTAGTTTGCGCACTGTTTACGTTTGTAGAAAGTTGCTCAATCGGCTTACCAACGACTTTATATTTACTGTAATCAATCTGTGTTTGTTGTGTATTTTCAACCTGCAATTTTTGATTATTAGGATACGCATTTTGGACAATAGGCTGATAAGCTTGACCATTAAAATTATTTTGTACTGGCACTAATTGATATTGTGTTGGCATAGTTTGCTGAACAATAACTGGCGCTGTTTGCACAGGCATAGTCACTGTCTGGGCCTGTGGTTTTGTCACTAATGTTTCATTAATCGCTTCAACAGAGTCTTGTTTTACAATATTAGATGTAGGAACTTTTGACTCTTGAAACCATCTTCCGGCCATAAAACCAACAGATAAAATAACTACAAAAGCCAATACAGCTATTAATGAAAAAGCCAATTTACGGTAAAAATTCAAATCTTTTTGCTGTGAATAATTTTGGCTTGTGTCTTTTGCATTTTGCGCAGCTCGGCTCACTTCACCTTGCTCTGACTGCTTTAATGCATCTAATAAATATGACATGAAATCCTATCCTAATTCAATTCCTGTAAAAACAGGATTTGTTAGCCTCTTATTCAACTTTGAAAAAGGGCATTAATTTGTAATACATACCACGTAGTGATCTTTATAGAGATACGCAGCAGATCTTTTTAAAAAATAAATGACAAAGCAAAACCCGTTGTAATGCACAATAATGCAGCCATAGATAGCATTACTGGAGAGGTGATTTTACTTGGCTCTTGCTCTGGTTGTAAAGGCAGCACTTCTGTTGCGGCTTGTTTCACTATGAGTTTATTAACGTATTGCTGCTGATTAGCAAATGCGCCCATCAGTGCCCTATCACATAATAAGTTAATTAACCTCGGGATCCCTGCTGTAAGCTGATGGATCAATTTAATTGAATTAGTTGCAAATATAGGAGCGTCAGTACCCGCTTTATGTAATCTATGTTGAATGTAAGCAAATACCTGCGCCTCAGTTAAAGGTAAAAGGTGATATCTCGCAGTGATCCTTTGTGCTAATTGGCGTAATTCATTACGTTTTAATAATTGTTGTAATTCCGGCTGACCAACTAGAATGATTTGCAATAGCTTTTTATGGTTGGTTTCTAAATTTGTTAATAGTCTTAACTGTTCTAATACTGCAGGTGAAAGATGCTGTGCTTCGTCAATAATCAACATAGTATGACCACCCGATTGATGGTTTTTCAACAGTCTATTCTTAATTTTATCTGTTAAATTTTTTAAACTTGCATCAGATTTTTTATATCTAATGCGAAGCTCATCACAAATACTTGCAAGCAGCTCCAACTCAGACAAAGATGGGTTTAATACAAAGGCTACCTGCGTGGTATCAGGCAGTTCTTCAAGCATACATCGAGTAACAGTTGTTTTACCTGTGCCAACCTCACCGGTTAACAAAACAAAACCTCCCGCATCACCTAAGCCAAATGTTAAATGCGCTAAAGCTTCTTTATGTCTATCACTTAAAAATAAGTATTCTGGATTAGGGGCAATAGAAAACGGTTTTTCTTCTAAACCAAAAAAGCTTAAATACACAAATAACCTCACTGCAAAATATACAACATAAAACCACACTATAATGACAAAAATCAGCTCACAAAAATACAATAAAACATAAATTAAACGGCTTTTAGTACCAAATAAGGAAAATCACATGATATTTTATGGTTTCTATATTACCCATAAACTAAAACAATCAATTTATAATCTGATAAAATAACGTGATTACTGACAAGTTTAAATTTAAAAATGAAAATATACTTAGTAGGTGGTGCTGTACGTGATGCATTATTGAATCGAACAATTAAAGAACGTGATTATGTGGTGATTGGCGCGACAATTGCTCAAATGAAACATCAAGGATTTACACAAGTCGGTAAAGACTTTCCGGTATTTTTACATCCAAAAACCAAGGATGAACACGCTTTAGCACGAACAGAAAAAAAACAAGGAAGTGGCTATACCGGTTTTATATGTGATTTTAATCCTAATATCACACTTGAAGAAGATTTAATTAGACGCGATCTCACAGTAAATGCTATTGCACAAGATGAAACAGGGGTAATAATCGACCCTTATAATGGCAAAGCTGATCTCAACAATAAAATACTACGCCATGTATCTAGCGCATTTAGTGAAGACCCATTACGTGTTTTACGTGTTGCCCGCTTTGCTGCTCGCTATCAATATCTTGGTTTTACCATAGCAGAAGAAACCATGGCCTTAATGGCTAATATGGTTACATGTGGTGAACTTAATACACTGACACCAGAGCGAGTATGGATGGAATTTGATAAATCATTATCTGATGGCAATTTTTTTACTTTCTTAAAAGTCCTAGATACTATCAAAGCGTTAAACTGCATTGCACCATCCCTCAATGCCCTATTTTCTAATACAAAAAATGAATTATTAAGCCAACGATTAGTTAATACAGAAGTTGACAGCGATATTCTATTTAGCCAACTCGCTGATTTTTTATCTCAAGAGCAAGTTAAACAATTAATTGCTGATTTAAAGCTGCCAAACCAATATAAAGAATTAATACTTTTAAAGCACAGCCATCAAGCTGACTTATTAAAAGCTGATAATCTTACTGGTAGTGAAATGCTTGCGTTATTTAATAAAGTAGATATTTGGCGACGACATGACCGCTTTGAGCGATTAATAAAATCTCTGCAAGGTAATGCATTATTTACACAAATCAAATGTGAGACATTAGAAAAATCATATAAAATTGCTGCCGCTGTAACTGCTAAGCAATTTGTTGAACAAGGCATTAAAGGCCCTGAAATTGGCAAAGCAATTATGGCTGAAAAGTTACATTTATTAGAAAAATTTTTAGCTAATCATTAGGCTTTAAACTTTTTAATAGTTTAGCTACTGACGTTGAAATACGTTTTTTACGAATGTTTTTATCTAAGCTTGGCTCTAAATATAGTTGAATAGAGCCTCGCCATGCAGCTTTCCTTTGTATGGGATCAACTATAGCGACAATTAATGTACCTTGTTTTAAATCACTATCGCTGCTTAGCTCAGGAAAAAGCTGGAACAACTCTAAGTACTCAGAACTTGTAAAGTTATCATCAGCAACAGCTAATGCGACAACTTGATATTGTGTTTCTTCTAAACCAGGAGCAAGGCTAAAATTAAAACCTTTGCCTATAATTTCTTGTTCAATCTTATGTTTTATTAATTGCGTAAATTCCGATTTTTCAGATTTTTGTAGTTCTGTTGGACTTTGCGTCCCTGTATATATTTTAAAATCCGCATACCAAGTGAGCTCTGTTTGTCGTGATATTGGTATTTGAGGATTACTTACTGCGACTACTCTTTTCTCTTTTAAATCATTAGGGTTGTGACTACACCCTAGCCCCATAAAAAATGATAACAGTGTTATTAGCAGCAATAAGTATTTCATAGCTTGTCCTTTAGTTATAACAAGCCACATCAAGTTGAAGTGGCTGATTATACCAATTCTATTAAATCGGTGAGCTAATATAAATTAGGATAAATTTTCAAGAGCAAGGCGCTTGATTGAGCAATAGCTGGCTATTGGGATTGAAAGCAACGCAGCTATTGCATATTTAAACCATTTAGATTGTTCACATATTTATTATGGTTGGTATTAATAAAGTAAAAATATAAATAATCCTATACCTAATAATAAACGATAAATGACAAATGGCATCATTCCCATACGCTCTATTATTTTTAAAAATAAATAAATACAGGCATACGCTGAGATAAAAGATAATAATGTACCTAAACCTAAAGTCGCCCAATCAACCGCTTCATTACTTAAAGCCAGCTCCAATGTGTAATATAAACCCATCATTGAAATAATTGGTATCGCTAATAAAAATGAAAAACGCGCTGCACTTTGCTTATTTAAACCTAGCATCAAACCTGCTGTAATTGTGATCCCTGAACGAGAAGTCCCCGGAAAAACAGCCGCTATAGCCTGAGAAAAACCTAAAATTAAAGCTGATTTCCAATTTAATTGATAAATTGTTTTTGTTTGTTTACCTTTTACATCTGCGTACCAAAGCAATAAACCAAAAACGATAGTTGTGATTGCGACAACCCAAGCATTACGCAGATAAAGCTCTACAAAATCTTTCGCTAAATAACCGATTAATGCCGCAGGAATTGTACCGAGTATAATCCACCACCCTAGTTTACTATCATCAGTAGACTTCGTTTTCATTGTATCGATGCTGCCTAAAGACTTAAACCAAGCACTAAGAATATCTACCACTTCTTTTTTAAAGTACATAATGACGGCAATCAATGTACCTACATGAACTGCAATATCAAATGCTAAACCTTGATCTTGCCAACCTAAAACTTGTGAAGGTAATAATAAATGCGCTGAGCTCGATATTGGTAAAAATTCAGTGAAACCTTGGATCAAGGCCAATACGATTATTTCGATAATACTCATTTAAAAGATAACTCCACTTTCCATAGTTTTTGTTGCGTTTTATCATATTTTTGCCAAATATCTTTTATTGGCAAATTATTAATTGGATGTATAAATTCAGCTGCGATATCGGCTAATGGCCATAAAACAAAGGCGTTTTTAGTGATCTCATCTCTTGGTAATTGCGCAGGACTATCACAAACAACATCATCAAAAAATAATAAATCCAAATCAAGCGTTCTTGGGCTGAATTTTTTATCCGATGGTAAACGTCCATTATCTCGCTCTATTTGCTTTAACAATGAACACACATCATTTAATGACATATCCGTATTGGCGCCAGCAACTAAATTATAAAAATTATGACCATCAAAACCAATCGATTCACTTTCAAAAACAGCAGAGCAAATCAAATCAGGAAAATGCGTTTTCAATGTTTTTATTGAATTTACAATATTTAATTCTTTATCCACATTAGAACCAATACTGATAAATATGTTTGCCATTAACTTTACTTACCTTAATTACGCGTATTATTTACTGTACGAATGATTTCAACACCCACAGTATTTGCTTCTTTAACCGCTGCGGGTTTACTGACCCTAACCTTTACTTCACTCACATTAAAGTCAGATAAAATAAATTCAGCAATTTGCTCAACGAGTGTTTCTAATAGTTCTACAGGTTTAGCTGTGACATGTTTAATAATGCGTTCACTTACAACTGCATAATCAACCGTATCATTAATATCATCAGAATTAGCTGCTGCACGAATATCCGTCAACATTTCAATATCAAAAAACAAACTTTGTTTTGTTTCTTTTTCAAAGTCGTAAACACCAATTATGGTATCAACATGTAATTGGCTTATAAATACTTTATCCATATATGGCATACTCTTAGAATATAATGTGGTAATTCTCTAATTAGGTTATTTGCGTGTATTTGCGCTAAACTTAGCTGGTCGGATACCTTTTTTCGAAAATTTTCCGTACCCTTGCGCCAAACAAATAAATAAGCGGCAGATGATAGCCCAATTTTACTAATTAAAATATAAGGATTACAGTGATAGCTGGATTGATGTTCATATTTGCATACCTTTTGGGATCTATCTCATCTGCAATCTTGATCAGCAAAATTTTTCGATTACCCGATCCGAGACATTTTGGCTCAAAAAATCCGGGCGCAACAAATATATACCGTTTAGGCGGTAAGTTTCCCGCTGTACTTGTAATGACTTTTGATATACTCAAAGGCACTGTGCCTGTTTGGGGCGCTTATTTTTTAAAGGTGGAACCCATATATTTAGGTTTTATCGGAATTGCTGCCTGCTTAGGTCATATGTATCCGATATTTTTTGGTTTTAAAGGCGGTAAAGCAGTCGCGACCGCTTTTGGTACTATGTTACCTATCGGTTTATCTCTGGCTGGTTTACTAATTTTAACTTGGGTATTAATAGTGTGGCTTACTGGATATTCGTCACTTGCAGCATTATTAACGGTTGCCATCGCACCTATTTATACTTGGTTTATAAAACCTTTATATACAGTACCAGTGCTCATGTTAAGTGTACTCATTATTTTTAGACATCACGAAAATATTGTACGTTTGCTTAAAGGTGAAGAGCCAAAAGTAAAAGATAAAAAAATATAATTTATTTAGCGAGCAAATTTAAACCCGCTAATAATATTTATTATTAAATTAGATTGGAGGTAATGAATCAATAGGCCATCTAGGGTGTGCTTTCATATCCATAGGTGCATATTGCTTTGCTTTTAACCTTTGCATTCCTGCATACGCTATCATAGCGCCATTATCAGTACAAAATTCAGTTCTAGGATAAAACACTTCTCCCTGCATACCTTGCATCATGCGTTCAAATTTTTCTCGTAAATCTTTATTTGCGCTTACACCACCGGCAATCACTAATCGCTTAATACCAGTTTGTTTTAATGCACGTTTACATTTAATAGCAAGGGTATCAACAACAGCAGTTTGAAAAGCATGGGCAATATCGGCTTTCGTTTGCTCACTACAGCCTTCAACACCGCCTTGCTCACGAATCGTAATGGCTGTGGCTGTTTTTAAACCACTGAAACTAAAATCCAGCCCAGGTTTTGACGTCATAGGACGTGGAAATACAAACTTTTTATTTTCACCTTGTTCTGCCATTTTAGCCAATAACGGACCACCAGGATAATCTAACCCTAATAATTTAGCTGTTTTATCAAATGCTTCGCCAGCTGCATCATCAACCGACTCTCCTAAAATTTGGTATTGCCCTATACCTTTAACTTCAACCAATAATGTATGGCCGCCAGATACGAGTAATGCAACAAAAGGAAAGTCAGGTTTTCTCTCTTCAAGCATAGGCGCTAGTAAATGCCCTTCCATATGATGAACAGCAACGGCAGGAATATCCCAACCAAATGCTAAAGATCGACCGATAGAAGATCCCACTAAAATAGCGCCAACAAGACCAGGCCCCGCAGTAAATGCAATGCCATCTAAATCTTCAGCGGTACAATTTGCTTCTTGAAATGCAGCTTCAATTAAAGGGAGCGCTTTACGGATATGATCTCGCGAAGCTAATTCTGGCACCACACCACCATAATCTGCATGTACCTTAATTTGACTGTACAACTGGTGTGCTAATAACCCTTTTTCATCGTCATAAATAGCAATACCTGTTTCATCGCATGACGATTCAATACCTAAAATTCGCATTATTAGTTACTCCCAGCGCCCATTAAAGAGCAAAAAATTATAAAAAAGCCATAAATCAGAGCGCAATTTTACTGACTTAGCGCAATTTTGCCAGTGATTAATATATTTACTATAATTAACCTTTACATCAAAAGGTGATTCGGATTACAATACCGCACCATTTTTAAACCAAACGGTCAATTATTGATCGGTATATGAGTTGATCTCATTAGCTATTAGGTGATTTTTAATGCCAGTAATCAAAGTAAGAGAAAACGAACCGTTTGACGTTGCACTACGTCGTTTTAAACGTTCATGTGAAAAAGCAGGTATCCTTTCAGAAGTTCGTCGTCGTGAGCACTATGAAAAGCCAACTGCAGAACGTAAGCGTAAAAAAGCTGCAGCTGTTAAACGTCTTATGAAAAAATTATCTCGCGAAAATGCACGTCGCGTTAGATTATACTAAAACTTTTCCCAGAGTCTTGTAGATGAGTTTATTAGTAACACTAAAAGATGCAATGAAAGATGCTATGCGCGCCAAAGACAAATTACGTCTTGGCACAATACGTATGGCTCTTGCTGCAATCAAGCAACGCGAAATTGATGACAAAGTAACTTTAAATGATGCTGAAATAACATCAATTATTGTGAAAATGGTTAAACAACGTCGCGATGCCCACGATCAGTATCATGAAGCAGGTCGTCAAGACTTAGCTGATATTGAAGCAAATGAAATAAGTGTACTTGAAAGTTTCTTACCGAAACCTTTAACTGAAGAAGAAATTCTTTCACTTATTGATACTGCTATTACTGATTGTAATGCTGCAGGTATGCAAGATATGGGTAAAGTAATGGGGTTAATTAAAAGCCAAGCTGAAGGTCGTGCCGATATGGGCAAAATCTCTGGTTTGATAAAGCAAAAATTAACCGCATAAAGTAGCAAATAATTAATTGTTACTAAAAACCGAGCTTATGCTCGGTTTTTTCATTTTTACTATACTTTAAATGATAGTTAGCACTTTCAAAAAATAGATAAGAATAGATCCAATTGCAATTTTTGGGTATTCTTTACAATACCACCCCCACTTTATTTACTTACTTAAAAGTTGATGGCTTAGACATTTATGGCTGGAAAAATCCCTCGTAATTTTATTGATGATTTATTAGCTCGAACAGATATTGTCGATTTAATTGATTCCTCTATCGGCCTTAAAAAATCTGGTAAAGATTATCAGGCGTGTTGTCCATTCCATAATGAAAAGTCTCCCTCTTTTACTGTATCTCAAGATAAACAGTTTTATCACTGTTTTGGTTGTGGCGCCAACGGCAACGCCATTTCATTTATGATGGAATATGAGAAGCTAGAATTTGTAGATGCCATTGAAGAGCTAGCCTCTTTATTGCATTTAGAAGTCCCAAGAGAACAAGATAATTACTCAAAAGGACCAAAAATAAGCTCTGAACAAAAACGTTCGGATTATGAGTTAATGCTTCAAGCTGCGCGTTTCTATGGTCATCAGCTAAAACATCATAAAAACTCAAGTCAAGTGATTGAATATGTAAAAGGTCGCGGACTCAGCGGAGAAACAGTCAAAAAATATTTGATTGGGTATGCACCTAGTGAATGGGATGGTTTATGTTCTCTATTTGCTCGCAATCCGAGTCAAAAGCAGCAACTGGTAGATTTAAAATTAGCCTCAGAAAAAACGCCAGGAAGATCATTTGATTTTTTCAGAGACAGGTTAATGTTTCCGATTAAAGATAAACGTGGCCGTGTGATTGGTTTTGGTGGTCGGATTATGCCAAGTGATGGTGATGATAAAAGTAGCGGCCCTAAATATCTCAACTCACCAGAAACACGAATTTTCCATAAAGGATTTGAACTTTATGGTTTATACGAAGCAAAACAAGCACATAAAAAACTAGAACAAATCCTAATCGTTGAAGGTTATATGGATGTTGTTGCTCTGTCAGAGCAAGGCATTGAATATGCAGTCGCATCATTAGGCACAGCAACTACACCTGAACATATGCATACCCTCTTTAGAACGACAGATCGTGTTATATGTTGTTACGATGGTGATAGGGCTGGCCGTGATGCTGCTTGGCGCGCCCTTGAAAATGCACTTCCCTACTTAGCTGACGGAAAAGAATTAAAGTTTGCCTTTTTACCTGATGGTGAAGACCCTGATTCTTTAGTGCTAAAAGAAGGAAAATCAGATTTTGAGCAACGACTCAGCCAATCCCAAGATTTTACAAAAGTACTATTTGAAAAGTTAGCAATTGAATGCGACCTAACAACCGATGCAGGAAAATCAAAAATACTCAGCTTAGCTTTACCTTTAATAGAAAAAGTAAAAAGTGAGTTTTATCAAGAAAACCTATTAGAGCAATTAGCACGTCTTATTGGCAGAACTAAAGAGCAATTAAATCAAAAGCTCAATAACCCAAGACAACAAAATACATTGCAAAAGAAATTCAAAATGACACCTATGCGTATCGCCATAGGTTTAATCGTACAACATCCAGAATTAGCGCGTGAAATCCCGCATTTACCAGAACTTGTTGAATTAGGTCTGCCTGGTCTTGCACTGTTTAAAAACTTACAATCTTTAAGTCTAAAAAATAACGGCATCAATACAGGTCAAATTTTAGAGTTATTTAGAGATACGCCCGAATATAGTGCATTAACTAAGCTTGCATCGTGGCAACACCAGATAGGAGATGAAACATTAGTCGCTTATTTTCAAAATACCTTTAAATTTATTGAAGATCAGTGTTTAAATCATCGCGCCGAGACCCTATTAATAAAAGATAAGACCCAAGGCCTAACGAGTGATGAAAGACAAGAATACCAATTACTCGTTTTAGCTATGGCTAACTCGAAAAAAGAACAAGCAGCAGACTAATTTAAGGCCTAGCCGATATTAATTTCCTGTGTTATACTGTTCTATTCACCTGCGCTTGTTGTTTTTAAATTATTTAAAACTTGCGCGCGACATATCAACTTATCTAAGTGGAAGAGAAAATCTCTATGGAGCAAAGTCCTCAGTCTCAGCTAAAACTCCTCATACAAAAAGGTAAAGAACAAGGTTATTTGACATTCGCACAAGTGAATGATCACCTTCCACAAGACATCATCGACTCAGATCAAGTTGAAGATATCATCAGTATGATTAATGACATGGGTATAAAGGTTAGCGAAAGCGCACCTGACGCCGATGAACTTATGATGCAAGAAACAACAACTGATGAAGATGCTGCTGAAGCAGCTGCTGCCGCACTTGCTACGGTAGACAAAGAAATTGGTCGTACAACAGATCCTGTTCGCATGTATATGCGTGAAATGGGGACTGTAGAACTTCTGACACGTGAAGGCGAAATTGTAATCGCTAAACGTATCGAAGACGGTATCAACCAAGTTCAGATTTCTGTTGCAGAATACCCTGAAACAATTACATACCTTTTAGACCGTTGGGATAAATTTGAAGCTGAAGAGATTCGCCTAAGCGACATCATCAATGGCTTTATCGATCCAAACGAAGAAGAAATTGCTATTCAAGCAACTCATATCGGTTCAGCTTTAAGCGATCAAGAGCTTAAAGATGAAGACGGTGAAGATGATGAAGACGAGGAAGAAGTTGATACAGGCCCTTGTCCTGAACTTGCTCGTGAAAACTTTGAAAATCTAAGAGATTTAAATACAAAAGCACGTGAAATAATTGAAGTTAATGGTCGTGACCATGCTGATACTAAAGCTGCTTTTGCTGAAATTGCTGAATTATTCCAAACTTTCAAATTAATTCCAAAAGAATTTGATCGTTTAGTTAATAACATGCGTGAAACAATGGACAAAGTCCGTGTTCAAGAACGTCTTGTTATGAAACATGCTGTTCAATATGCAAAAATGCCTAAAAAGACTTTTGTTAAGCATTTTGTAAATAATGAAACAAACAATGCATGGTTAAAATTTGAAGTGGCACTAGGTGAATCTTACTCTGATAAGCTAGCTGAATGTGAAGGCGACATTGGTCGTTGTATTAAAAAATTACATATTATTGAACAAGCGTGTGGCTTATCAATTTCGAATATTAAAGACATCAACCGTCGTATGAGTATTGGTGAAGCGAAAGCGCGCCGTGCTAAAAAAGAAATGGTTGAAGCAAACTTACGTCTTGTAATTTCAATTGCTAAAAAATACACAAACCGTGGTTTACAATTCTTAGATTTAATCCAAGAAGGTAACATTGGTTTAATGAAAGCTGTTGATAAGTTTGAATACCGTCGTGGTTACAAATTCTCAACTTATGCTACATGGTGGATACGCCAAGCTATCACTCGCTCAATTGCGGATCAGGCACGTACAATCCGTATTCCGGTACATATGATAGAAACGATTAATAAACTTAACCGTATCTCACGTCAAATGTTACAAGAAATGGGTAGAGAGCCAAACCCAGAAGAATTAGCAGAACGCATGTTAATGCCTGAAGATAAAATTCGTAAGGTATTAAAAATTGCTAAAGAGCCAATTTCAATGGAAACACCAATTGGTGATGATGAAGATTCACACTTAGGTGACTTCATTGAAGATTCAACAATTGAATCTCCAATTGATGCTGCGACGATGGAAAGCCTAAAAGGTGCAACATTAGATGTACTTTCTGGTTTAACAGCACGTGAAGCTAAAGTATTAAGAATGCGTTTTGGTATTGATATGAATACTGACCATACTTTAGAAGAAGTGGGCAAACAGTTTGATGTAACACGTGAGCGTATACGTCAAATTGAAGCAAAAGCTTTACGTAAACTACGTCACCCTTCACGTTCTGATTTACTTAAGAGTTTCTTAGACGCTAAAGGCTAAATCGCTCAGCGATTTTGATGTAAAAAATAGAAAGGTCGCTTAGCGGCCTTTTTTAATGAATAATTTTGATGAAATATATAAAGAGGATAATCCCATGGCTTGGATCCAAATTCGTATACCAGCTACAAAAACCACAGCCGATGTGATCAGCGACTACTTAGTTGAAGTAGGTAGTGCATCTGTAACCTTTATGGATTCAGATAACAGCCCAGTATATGAACCTAAACCAGGTGAAGTTATTTTTTGGGCACAAACAACTATTATCGGCCTTTTTGACGCTAGCCATGATATGCAGCAAGTAATTGAGTACCTCCAAGAAAAGCCTGAACTAAAAGACAACTTCAACTACAAAATTGAGCAGCTTGAAGATAAAGACTGGGAACGTGAATGGATGGAAAACTTTCACCCAATTAAATTTGGTGAACGTTTATGGATCTGCCCAAGCTGGAGAGACGTACCCGATCCAACAGCCGTAAATGTGATGTTAGATCCGGGCTTAGCATTTGGCACTGGTACACACTCTACAACTGCATTATGTTTAAAATGGTTAGAGTCGTTAGACTTAACAGATAAAACTGTCGTTGATTTTGGTTGTGGTTCAGGCATTTTAGGCATTGCAGCCATTAAACTGGGTGCAAAACGTGTTATTGGTATTGATATCGATCCACAAGCCTTAGAGGCAAGCTTAGATAATGCACAGCGCAATGGTGTAAGAGATCAATTAGAAGTTTATTTACCTGAAAACCAACCTGAGTTTAAAGCAGATGTTGTTGTTGCTAATATTCTTGCGGCACCACTTCGTGAACTGCACCAAGTTATTTTAGGTTTAGGTAAAAATGGTGCTGAGTTTGCGCTATCAGGCATTTTAGAAGAGCAAGCACAATCAGTATGTGATGTTTACCAGCCTTTATGTGAACTCTCTCCAATTGAAATTGATGGCGAGTGGGTTCGTGTAAGTGGTACAAAAAAGTAAACGAGTATATTCTTAAGCCTATATAGAGTTAGCATTTAATTAAAAAATGCTAACTCTATTTTAATGTTAAATTTAAAGAAGGCTTAAATGAAATTCACTAAAGCATTATTTATTATCTCCGTGTTATTTTTTGTAACTGCATGTGCAAGCCAGCCTCAAAAAAATACAATGCAATCTAAAAATTGCCATCAGTTAATTCAAGATGTCGATAGTAATAACGCTTCCGCTGGTGATGAGTTATTAAATCAATGCCTGCAAAAAACACCTTCCACACAAAAAGACCCCAAACAAAACTCAAATATCTGGCTAAACACCTTAGGTGAGTTTATAGCTCAAGCATTAAATTCACTGAGTTAACGCTACTTAACCACAAAAATAAATCAATTTCCTTGAGCTTATAGAAAGTCAATAGAAAAAGATTAAAAAAAAGCACTTTTGTTCAAAATATAACCTTTGATTTTTGCTGAAAAAAAAGTAGAATTAGCGCCCCTTGAATGGTGAGCCATAAAACATAGTGCAGATAGGCCCTTATAAACTGGAAAACAATGTCATAGTCGCGCCAATGGCCGGTGTGACAGACAGACCTTTTAGACAACTTTGCCGACGCTTAGGCGCAGGACTAGCTGTATCTGAAATGTTATCGTCAAATCCAAAAGTATGGAAAACAGAGAAATCTATGAACCGTATGGACCATAGTGGCGAATCAGGGATCCGCGCAGTGCAAATTGCAGGTTCTGATCCAACATTAATGGCACAGGCAGCACAATTGAATGTAGCTAATGGCGCCCAAATTGTTGATATCAACATGGGTTGCCCAGCCAAAAAAGTGAATAAAAAACTTGCGGGTTCAGCATTATTACAATATCCGGATTTAGTTGAAGTAATTGTAAAGTCAGTAGTCGATGCTGTTGATGTTCCAGTTACTTTAAAAATTCGTACCGGTTGGAATACCGATAATCGTAATGGTATTGAAATCGCAAGGATAGCTGAACGAAATGGTATCGCATCTTTAGCCGTGCATGGTCGAACAAAAGCCTGTATGTATAAAGGTGAAGCAGAATACGACACCATAAGGGATATAAAACGTTCAGTGTCCATACCTATTGTCGCTAATGGAGATATTACATCTCCTGAAAAAGCAAAACAGGTATTGGACTACACGGGAGCAGATGCCGTCATGATAGGTCGAGCAGCTCAAGGCAGACCCTGGATTTTCAGGGAAACTGCACATTACTTAAAAACCGGTGAGTTTTTACCTGAGCCAGAAATCGCTGAGGTAGAAAGCATTTTAATGGAACATTTAGTTAATTTGCATCAGTTTTACGGTGAAGTAATGGGAGTGCGCATCGCACGAAAACATGTATCTTGGTATTTGCAAACCCATGATAAAGAAGGACAGTTTAGGCGTGTATTTAATGCCCTAGAGACAGCTCAAGAGCAAGTTTCGGTACTAAATAATTATTTTCAAGCAATTTAAGAAAGAGAAACAAGACAATGTTCGAACAAAATGTGACTTCTCCATTTATTACAAACGCTCATGTCCAGTCACAAGAGAAACCGCAACCGTTACGTGACGCAGTTAAAAAAGCTGTTCATCACTACCTGAAGCAGCTTAATGGTCAAGACGTTGAAGACGTTTATGAGCTTGTTCTTTCTGAACTAGAAGCGCCACTACTTGAAGAAGTAATGACATATACACGTGGTAATCAAACGCGTGCGTCAATCTTACTAGGCATCAACCGTGGTACGCTACGTAAGAAGCTTAAAAAGTACGGCATGAACTAAATACGCAGTTTAAACTGCATAAAAAGCACCCTCGGGTGCTTTTTTGTTAACTCTTTTAAATAACAACTTAATCTACCCCACTATAGAGGTTATAAAACTACAATGGATACTCTTCGTCCAGTACGTCGCGCATTATTAAGCGTTTCAGATAAAACCGGTATTGTTGATTTTGCTCGAGCTCTTTCGGCTAAAGGTGTTGAACTACTTTCTACAGGTGGTACTTGTAAGCTACTAGCTGACAATGGCATCTCGGTCACTGAAGTATCAAACCATACTGGTCATCCAGAAATCATGGACGGTCGTGTAAAAACGCTTCACCCTAAAATTCATGGTGGTATCCTAGCTCGCCGTGGTCAAGATGAAGCAGTAATGGCTGAAAACGATATTTCAGCAATTGATATGGTTGTAGTTAACCTATACCCATTTGCACAAACTGTCGCAAATGAAAATTGTTCTTTAGAAGATGCAATCGAGAATATCGATATTGGCGGACCAACTATGGTGCGTGCAGCAGCTAAAAATAACAAGGACGTGACTATCATAGTTAATGTTGCTGATTATGACCGCGTATTAGCGGATATGGACGCAAACGACGGTGCTACTACATACCAAACACGTTTTGATTTAGCGATTGCGGCATTTGAGCATACTGCACAATACGATGGCATGATAGCAAACTACTTCGGCACAAAAGTACCTGCACACGTACTTGATGAGACTGCTGAAAATAACAATGATCCAGAGTCTAAATTCCCACGTACAATTAATTTTCAGTTTACTAAAAAGCAAGATATGCGCTACGGTGAAAACTCACACCAAGACGCTGCTTTTTACGTAGAAAATGGCATTGAAGAAGCATCTGTTGCAACTGCAAAACAATTACAAGGTAAAGCTTTATCTTTTAATAATATTGCAGATACAGATTCAGCGCTTGAATGTGTTAAAGAATTCACTACACCTGCATGTGTAATCGTAAAACATGCTAACCCATGTGGCGTTGCACAAGGTGATAATATTTTAGAAGCTTACGAACGTGCTTTTAAAACTGATCCTACATCTGCATTTGGTGGCATCATCGCATTTAACCAAGAATTAGATGCAGACACTGCTGAAGCAATTGTTTCACGTCAATTTGTTGAAGTGATTATTGCACCTAAAGTTTCAGATGCGGCAGCACAAATTGTTGCAGCTAAGAAAAATGTACGTCTATTAGAGTGCGGTGAATGGTCAGCTAAAACATCTGGCGTTGATATCAAGCGTGTAAACGGCGGTGTTTTAATTCAAGATCGCGATACAGGCATGGTAGAAACTAGCGAGTTAACAGTTGTTTCTAAACGTCAACCAACAGAAGAAGAAATGAAAGATTTAATGTTTAGCTGGAAAGTAGCTAAATTTGTTAAATCTAATGCCATTATCTATGTTAAAGACGGTATGACTATCGGTGTAGGCGCTGGCCAAATGAGCCGCGTATACTCAGCTAAAATAGCGGGTATTAAAGCTGCTGATGAAAACCTTGAAGTTAAAGGGTCTGTAATGGCATCAGATGCCTTCTTCCCATTCCGTGATGGTATCGATGCAGCTGCAGCTGCAGGTATTTCAGCGGTTATCCAACCTGGTGGCTCAATTCGTGATGAAGAAATCATCGCAGCAGCTGACGAAGCAGGAATGGCTATGGTATTTACTGGCATGCGTCACTTCCGCCATTAAAACCAACAAAAAAAGCCGATTTATATCGGCTTTTTTGTTTTTATAACAAAACAAATTTTCATATATAATTTTGTTTGCTATAAAAATAAAGTTTTATTGGGGTCTTTGCTTTTTTTCTGTTATTTTCGAGTCCTTAATAACAATAATAAAATTATCAAAATTTTTATATCTTGAGATAAAAATGAAATTAACATCACTTATAATAAAAACTGCATTTATTCTAACTTTTACATCCAGTTTAACTGCATGTAAATCTACAGATATTAATACCCTCTTAACGGATTCTATTACTAGCGATTTACGTTCGCAGCAAAATAAAAATAGAGATCAATACCGACACCCAAAAGAAACTTTAGCCTTTTTTGGCTTACAGCCAAATATGACCGTTGTTGAAATTTGGCCTGGTTCTGGTTGGTACTCTGAAATACTCGCCCCAGTATTAAAGGAAGAAGGTAATTACTTTGCCGCTAACTTCCCTTCAGATTCTGAAGTTAAATACTACCAACGTGCATTACAAAACTACAAAAATAAACTTGCAACTGATCAAGCCTACAGTAGAGTAAAAGTTTCTGAGTTTTATCCTGGCAGCCATCACGCTATTGCCCCCGAAGAAAGCGCCGATATGGTGCTCACTTTTAGAAATTTACATAATTGGTATATGCAAAGGGACAATGAAGGTGTTGAGAATGCCTTTAAAGCTTTTTTTGCAGCCTTAAAACCTGGTGGTGTATTAGGTTTAGTTGATCACCGCTTACCGGAAGTAAGACATTCAGCAAAAGCAAAACGCTCAGGATACGTAAAAGAAAGTTGGGTGATAGCTTTAGCTCAACAGGCAGGCTTTGTCTTAGTTGCAAAAAGTGAGATTAACGCTAATCCAAAAGATACCGCTGATCATGCAAAAGGCGTGTGGACGTTACCTCCGCGATTAGCATCAGGCGAAACTGATACAAATAAATATTTAGCGATAGGCGAAAGCGATCGCATGACTTTAAAATTTATAAAACCTTTAGCCAAACCTTAAATTAGGAAAAAAAAATGAACATACTTGTTATTGGTAGTGGTGGTCGTGAACATGCATTAGCATTTAAAGCCGCTCAATCAACTGAAGTAAAAAACGTTTTTGTCGCACCAGGTAATGCAGGAACTGCATTAGAACCAAAACTTAAAAATGTTGCGATTGGTGTTGAAGATATTGAAGCGCTAATCAATTTTGTTAAAGAAAACAAAGTTGAACTTACAATTGTTGGACCTGAAGCGCCTCTAGTTATTGGTGTTGTAGATAGATTCCGCGAAGAAGGACTTGCTATCTTTGGGCCTACTCAAGCAGCTGCACAGCTGGAAGGTTCCAAATCATTTACAAAAGATTTCTTAGCACGTCATGATATTCCAACTGGGTATTACCAAACATTTACAGAAATCGATCCTGCTATCGCTTATGTAAAAGAAAATGGTGCTCCGATTGTAATTAAAGCTGATGGCTTAGCAGCTGGTAAAGGCGTTATTGTTGCTATGACAGAAGTTGAAGCACAAGATGCAATCAAAGATATGCTTGCAGGTAATGCATTTGGTGAAGCTGGCAGCAGAGTTGTAATTGAAGAATTTCTTGAAGGTGAAGAAGCTTCTTTCATTGTAATGGTTGATGGTAAAAATGTACTACCATTTGCTACAAGCCAAGATCACAAACGTGCGTACAATGAAGACAAAGGTCCTAATACAGGTGGTATGGGTGCATACTCTCCAGCACCAGTTGTAACTGATGAAATTCATCAACGCATCATGAATGAAGTTATCATTCCAACAGTGAAAGGCATGCACGATGAAGGTCACCCCTACACTGGTTTCCTATATGCTGGTTTAATGATTGATGCTGATGGCACACCTAAAGTTATCGAATTTAATTGTCGTTTTGGCGACCCTGAAACACAACCTATCATGTTACGTTTAAAATCTGATTTAGTTGAATTGTTACTTGCAGCTGAGCGTGTGGAGCTAGATCAAGCAGAAATTCAGTTTGATACGCGAGCTGCTGTAGGCGTTGTATTGGCAGCAGCAGGTTACCCAGCGTCTTACCCTAAAGGCGATGAAATTTCAGGCCTTAAAGTAGAATACCCAGCTGGCACTAAAGTTTTTCATGCTGGTACTAAGGAATTAGATGGTAAAGTTGTAACTTCTGGTGGTCGTGTTTTATGTGCAACTGCACTTGGTAACACAGTAACTGAAGCACAGCAAAGCGCCTATGAACTAGTGAAAGAAATTGATTGGAAAGGTGTTGAGTATCGTACAGACATCGCTTATCGTGCAATTGAACGCGAACAAAGCTAAATCGATTAAATTAAAGTATTAGGGGCTTTCGTCCCTATTACTTTTACATGTGTTTATATTTTGTAAAGTTAATTAATACTTTTAAACAGTAAATAATTCAAACTAATGCTAATATCTTTATATAATATGATTTAGTGTTCACTACTTGATGCTTTCTGCGCACTTTCAAAGAAAAACTTATGGTCTTTTTATATTAACAATTTTAATAATGTTAATATTATTTTTAGTATCTGCCATTTCTGACCCAACACAAAGAGCCATAGATAAAACATATTCAATTCATAGTAATACCACTTTTTTATTAGACCCCACAGATAAGTTGACGACACAGGAATTATTGCTAAAGCCAAACTTATTTAGTCAAGGTGCTTTAACTGATATACCTTGGAGTTTTATTCAACAAACTTACTGGATAAAGATAAAGCTCAACAATAAAGCTAATACCCCTCATTCATTGGTCGCCCATTTTGATAACCCTATGTTAGATGTATTGCACGTTATGCAAATTGGTCAGGACCTAAATATTTTAAATGAAAAGTTAATGGGGGACTTGAATTTAGATTTAAATTTGAGTGATAAAAAAACCCCTTCATATGAATTTAATATTGCATCAAAAGGCGATGTGAAATTACTTATAAAAATAAAAACAACAGGCATTGCAAAAACCCCAATTCGCATTTATGAATATCACGATTATTTAACGTTAACTAATGATATCTATCTTATATGGGGCATATTTATTGGCATCATGTTAATGATAGCTTTATATAACTTAGTACTTTTTTTTGGCATGAAAGACTGCATTTATCTGATTTATATCAGCTACATTATATCGGTATTAATGTTGATGGGCGTTGTTTTAGGGTTTGGATATCTTATTTGGCCACTATCAATACAAACCTTATTTCAGCAACAAGTTGTTTCTCTTAATTATCTGATTGCTGTTTTCACCCTGCTATTTGCTATCTTCTTTCTTCGATATCACAAAGAAAAAGACACACTTTATAATCTTGCTATGTATTACACTTTGTTTATGACTGTGATGGGAATAGCATCGTTATGGATCCCCGAATACATAGCTGCACAAATATTTTTTATTGTGTTATTTATATTTTATATTTTAAGTTTTGTTTTAATTTATAAAAAACTCACGATTAACTTTCATTGGGCAAAATTTTATATTATTTCTTGGCTGCCTTTAATAATAGGTGCGGCAATACAACCTATGATGTTAACAGGCGTGATTGAGTATTCATTTTTAGCCCGCCATGCTTTTTTAATCGGTGTATTATTTGAAGTAACTTTAATGGCAATGGCATTGGCCGAACGAATGAGCCACCAAAAAGAATTAGCATTCTACAACGCGACTCATGATCATGAGCTAAATTTACCAAACTTTAGTTTCTTAGAAACAACCATACAAAAACTAATAGATAACGATCGTCGATTTTCTGTATGTTTAATTGAAGTATCTCGCTTTAATACCATAGCACCCTATATTAGCAATAAAGAAAGCCAAACACTGATCTCTCATGTCGCTAATGATATCGATTTTCACATAAATACTGACAGTCATTTTTTATATTTTGAGCGTAAAAACAATTTAGAAATTAAAATTGCAAAAGCAAAAGATGGGGTACTTGCCATACTCGCCTCACGATTCATTAATGAACAAGAGCTCATCAAACAGCTCACTCAACTGCAAAACTCACTCTCAAAAGATATAAATCTCAGTGGTTTTTTTATAAATTTACAAACTAAAATTGGTATTTATTCGGCAAATGAAAGCTGTGAAACGGCAGCTATTATGCTGAAAAAATCCTTTCAGGCATTAGATAAAAGCAAACGAGAAGGACTGAATATGAGCTTTTATCAAACAAGTGATACTTACAATATTGCGCAAAGGCTCACACTTGCAACTGAACTTCAACAAGCAATTCAAAATAATGAGTTACAGCTTTTTCATCAACCACAAATTAATTTAGCTGACACTTCAATACATGGCTCCGAGGTGCTATTACGCTGGCAGCATCCTGTTCATGGCTTTATTCCACCTGATATGTTTATCCGCATAGCAGAAGATACTGGCATCATAAACGAATTAACTATGTGGGTACTCAATACTGCCTGCCAACAGTTAAGCCTTTTAATTGACTTAAATTACACTGAACATAATTTATCAATCAATATTAGCGGCAGAGATGTTGCCAACCATGACTTTTTAACAAAAGTAAAAGATATTTTAGCTCAATATAAGCTCCCTACTAATTTACTCAATTTTGAATTAACAGAATCTGTGATGGTGAGTGATTTTAATCACTTGAGTAAATTAATGAAAAACCTATCTCAAATGGGTATTCAAGTATCGGTAGATGACTATGGGACGGGCTACTCATCTTTAGCTTATATTTCACAATTACCATTTAATGAATTAAAAATAGATAAAAGTTTTATTTTAGATCTTGCTGAATCAAAAAGAAATTTAACGATCGTTAAAACCACTATCGATATGGCTAAAAGCTTAGAGCTTAAAGTTGTGGCTGAAGGAATAGAGTCAGCAGAAATTGAAAAAAACCTAATGAATTGTCACTGTGATATTGGGCAAGGCTACTATTACTCTAAACCATTAGAGTTTGGACAATTTCAGCAATGGTTAGCTGACTATAAAAGTAATTAAAGCTACTATATGCCTCTTACTAGTCAGGGGCATAAGAAGATGAAAGGCACACTTTCGAAATTAAAATCGTCATTAGTCAAACCAATCGAATACCAACTACCTGTTGGTGATCAATTGATAGATTTAAATCCACTCATAGGTAAAAAACTCACCTTGACCCATACAGGAAATATATTCTGTAGTAATTGCGAGAAAAAAACAAAAAAGAGTTACTCGCAAGGGCATTGCTTTGTATGTATGCGTAAGCTTGCTAGCTGTGATATGTGTATGATGAAGCCAGAGACATGTCATCACGAACAAGGGACTTGTAGAGAGCCTCAGTGGGGCTTAGAAAACTGTATGATCCCACACACTGTATACTTAGCTAATACCTCAGGCCTTAAAGTTGGGATCACCCGTCAAGTACCTACCCGCTGGGTTGACCAAGGCGCAACACAAGCGCTGCCTATATTTACAGTACAAACACGCCAACAATCAGGTTTAGTTGAGATAGCTTTAGCAGAGTTTATCAGTGATAAAACAAATTGGCGTAATATGCTTAAAGGTAATAATGAAGAAATTGATTTAAAAGCAAAAGCAGCAGAGTTAATTCCTCAAATTCAAGCTAAACTTGACGAACTTGCGCAGTTATATGGCGCGACAGCAATTACACAATTAGATGAAGAGGTCGTAGAGCTTGAATTTCCAGTATCAGAATTTCCAACAAAAATAAGCTCATTTAACTTTGATAAAAATCCAGAAGTAAGCGGAGTTTTAAAAGGCATTAAAGGTCAGTATTTAATTTTTGATAATGGCGTAATTAATATCAGAAAATTTAGCGCTTATGAAATAGAAGTAAATATTTAATAATTGAATTTATAAGAGTTAATAAGCAACTATCTTATTAACTCTTATAAATATTAGATTTCGATACCAATATTAGTTTGACCATCTGCAATCGATTTTGCTTTTAAACCTTTAATTGTATCTGAGCTTATACGACCCATACTTTCTACATAATCAATTAATTCAGACAAAACTTCAATTTCATATTTCATCAAAGGATGTTCTCTAATCGCTTCATTGTTAGCACTTAAATTATCAGAACCTAATTGATATTCTATTAATTTAGCAACTGAAGCTTGTGATATTTTACTAATATTTACAAATTCAAGTTCATCTTCAATCATCATGCCATTTAGCATACTTAATAAAGCAGTACCGGTATCAATTGCAGGATAAACACCAAACATATCAAAGTCTTCTATTTCTGGTACATTGGGCTCTATTTTATCAACTAATAGCTCTAAGTTAATTTTACTTTTTGGAAAAACTAATTTTTCCCAAATTGAATTGAGCGCATTTCTAAAAATTTTAGTATCACCAAATTCTGTAGCATCACTAAATAGCGCATAATTTGGTAACATACGTTCTAATAACGCAGCGGCTAACACTGCTTTTTGCATATAATTTAATTCACGAACACGCTGAAAGTTATTAGGCTTTTTCATTTATTTCCATCATATAATTGGGAGTGGCTACTTTATTAATTAAAGCTTTTATTTCGATATCGAACAAGACCAACACACTTCGAATCCGCAACCATTATACTCTTCACAGTTTGCGCATTGCCAGTCTTGAGAATCTTGTTGCTTAGATTGGTATTCTAGCAATATTTTTTGTGCTTGGCGCTGTTTTATCTGAGGAACTAATATTTTAACTTCTGTTTGATCTATTGGGATCTCACCAAGCGCTCCAGACAGTGACTCCCCCTTTAGCAATACCATAATTGAATTGAGTTCTAGCAAACCTTTTAAAAGATTTGCTTCTATGGCATTTTGAGCAGAGTAAGTCTCCACCCAATCAAATGCTGATATCATTAGCTAACCAACTGCTTTTGTGCATATTCAAATTTTAATTTAAACTCCATGACCTTAGCTTCTAAATTTTCAATTGTTTGAATATACTCTAAATTTTCAGAGCGTAAACTTTCATATGCCGTTCTGGCTTGATGTATTTCAGTTTCTTGCCTAGATTGCATACTTGAATTTCGACCTTTTGCAAAGTTTAATTCATTATCTTGTACTTCAAGCTTACTACGGCTTTTTAAAATTTCATCTTTGTATTCAAGTTCCAACTCTTTTAGCTGGGACACTTGATCTATAAACTCTTTCTTATCTTGCTCTAAAGCTGCAATGTTATTTTGTGCTTCAAGTAACGATGCTTCTAAACGCTTAGCTTCTTCTCTGAGATCTTTCTTTAAATCATTAAAGCGCCCTTCATTTTTTGTTGTTGAAGCTTCAGCGTTTTCTTTAAGCTTTGTAGTCTGTTGTTCTAACTCCTCAAGCTTAACTTGATATTGCTGCTCTAATTCGTCCATTTTAGCTTTAGATTCTTGTTCTAATGTTTCTTTTTGAGCTTGAGATTGCTCTTCAAGGGTTTTTATTTGTGCTTTTGTGCCTTGCTCTAAGGTTTCTATTTTATTTTTTGAACCTTGCTCTAATGTTGCTAATTCGTCTTTAGTAACTGTTAAGCTTTGCTCTAGTGAGTCCATTTCTTCAAGTAAGCGAGTATTTTCTTTTTGATACTTATTATTTGATTCACTCATTGTAGCGTTCGTTTGCGCTATATTTGAGAGTTCATCGTTGGACCCCATCAATGCTTTTTGAGACTCATTTAACGCTTCGGTAAGCTTTTTATTTTCTTGTTCAAGATTCAGCTCTTTTGAGGTTAAACTGTCACCTAGCTTTTGCAGGCGCTCAATCACTAAATCTTTTTCTTTAACGGTACTATCAAACCTTTCAATTTCGCTATTTAATGTCGCTATTTCTTGTGTTTTATCTGAGAGGATTTTAGTTTTTTGCTCATCAGTAGTAACTAATGCTTTATTTTCATCTTTCAATAAATGCACTTCTTGAGCTTGTTGATCAAGTTTTTCATCTAAAGAACTATTCTCTTCACTACGTTGTGTAATAAGTTCTTTTAACTTAGTAGATTGTAACTCGTTATGTTCTTTTTGCTTTGTTAAAGCATGCTCTGTTTGCTCAACAATATGTTGAAACTTTTCAATTTCAACTTTAGATTCATCTAATTGTTTTTTAATGGCTAAGTTTTCTTCTGAAGTATCTTCGAACGCCATTTTCAGTTTTGACAATTCTTCTTTAAATTCAGAGTTTTTATCTTCATTAAGTTTCTTATCATTCTGCAAAGCTTTAAGTTGTTCAATTTGTTTAATATTAAGCTGCTCAGACGCCTCTAACTCTTTTGATTGCACTGAGTGCTTTTTAGTTAAAGCAGCTAACTGCTGAATCGCCTTATTTAATTGCTCATCTTCATCAGATTGCTGTTGAACCATGGCAGCTTGATGGCCTTTCTCTAAAGCTTGTTGGCAAGCTGATAACATAAAACCTTGTAATTGTGGAATTAATAAATCAACCAGTTGGGTAGATGATTGCTCTATGTAAGGATATTTAGTTGATATTTCATTAAGGAGTGCACTTTTAGCCTCAGATGGCTGTAACTCTAATTTTTCTGCCATAGGTTGAAAAACATCAACTGCAGATGTAGAAGTAAAAGCTTGCAGTAATTCATGTAGCTGCTTACTTTGAGAACCCACCATTTTTTTATCCCCTTTGAGCTTTTTATATTATTATTGATTGCTCTATTATTCATTTACTTACAAAGACTAATACAAGCTGAATTAATCTTAAGGTATTTATTTATATCAGTTTAGCTGATCACTTCCATTTAGTGAACATTTAAGTAATTTACTTTTTGATAACAAAAACAATTAAAGATTTCATCAAAAAAATTGTTATTTAAATTATCTCTATACTACGCTTAAATTAAAGTAAAAGAGGGTCTTAACTCTGTGACAGATTTTTTATTCGCTAATGATGCACCAGAAACTCAATCTCCTATAGTTAATAACTTAGATGAATGGGATATTTTAGTTATTGATGATGAAGATGATATTCATCAGGTAACTAAACTTGTATTGTCTGGATTTAATTTTGAAGGTAAAAAACTTCATTTTCATCATGCTTATTCGGCAGCTGAGGCAAAAACAAAAATTAAGGAACTGCAAAATGTTGCGGTTTGCTTAGTTGACGTTGTAATGGAAACAACCCATGCAGGATTAGATTTAATAAAATATATCAGAGAAGATGCGCAAAATCATGATGTTAGATTAGTACTTAGAACAGGTCAGCCAGGTGAGGCACCTGAAGAGTCTGTTATTCGTGATTATGATATTAATGACTACAAGAACAAAACAGAGTTAACCGCGATAAAGCTAAAAACCTTATTATACTCAGCACTGAGAGCGTATAGAGATATCAGAACCATAGAAAAACACAAACATAGTCTTGAAAAAATTATAGATGCCTCTGCACATTTTCTACAATGCGATACAGTCAATCAGTTTGCCTCAACAATTTTAGATCACGTATCTGATGTTATGGGCTTAGAAGATAATGAAATATATTGTGCCGCAGCAGTTAACTCCCAATCAAAACCCGCTTCGGATTTTAAACTGTTAGCTGCATCAGGAATTACTGATACCAATGAAAACACTGAAGTACCTGAAGAAATAAAAGAGCTTTTTGTAAACGCTCATAATAAAAAAGAATCGTTAAAAAATGATAATCAATTTGTTGGTTACTTTCCGACTAAAGATGGCTTAGAAACCATGCTGTATGTAAGTAAATCATCAAAGCTACAGCCTTCAGATCATCAATTATTAGAGTTTTTCTCCAACAATATTTCCCTTGCCTACGATAATTTATGTTTACGTGAAACTGTAAGAGAATCGCAAAAAGAGCTGTCATATATTTTAGGAGAAGCAATTGAAAAACGCAGTAAAGAAACAGGCAGTCATGTTAAGCGTGTAGCTAATTATAGCTATATGCTAGCCATTAAATATGGTTTAACCCCGTATCAAGCTGAAATAATTAAATTTGCTTCACCACTACATGATATTGGCAAAATTGCCATTCCTGATATGATTTTAAATAAACCAGGAAAGCATGATGCTAATGAATGGGACATCATGCAATCACATGCTCAGCAAGGTTTTGATATATTAAAAAATTCAAATAATGAAATTTTGCAGCAAGGCGCCCTACTTGCTTATCAACATCACGAGAAATGGGATGGCTCTGGATATCCACAAGGACTCAAAGGTGAAAATATTGATATTTCAGGTAGAATTACAGCACTCGCCGATGTATTTGATGCCTTAGGTAGTGATAGGTGTTATAAAAAAGCATGGCCACTTGAGAAAATAATTGGCTTATTAAAAGAAGAAAGAGGCAAACATTTTGATCCTAAATTGATAGATCTGTTTCTTGATGATCTTGATGCTTTTCTTGCCATTAGAGACAGTTTTCCTGATTAATTAGCATTATAAATTTTTTTTTTCACTAAATACTTAAATACTTTTCCATATATTCACTTTTAGCGCTCATTTTTATTGCAATTACCTTATAGACTTTATTAAGATAGAGAGGTACCAGCTTATAAAGCTGATATTAGCAGCAGGAGTTTGCTCTCAATTAATGAGTATAAAAGGAAAATAAAGTGAGACTGGAACAATTTGAACAGTTTTTGGCACTAGCTAAATTTCGTCATTTCAGACAAGCAGCTGAGCATTGTAATTTAAGCACTTCAGCATTAACTCGCAGCATTCAAACATTAGAGCAAGAGCTCGATTGTAAATTAGTTACAAGATCAACGCGTTCAGTGTCTATCACTAAATCAGGTGAACTTTTTTTACAATATTGTACAGATACTTTAAATCAATTTTCTCATTTCAAACAAGAATTAGACCAATTCAATCACAATAGTACAACACGTATTAAAATTGGCATCACACAAAACACAGCATCTATTGCGCCATTTGTTTGTAACAATTTCATGAAAAAATTTCCTGACGTTCAAATTGAAATTCAACAACAAAATAGCCAAGAATTATCCCATAAACTAGCCTCTGCTGAGCTAGATATCACAATAGATAGCTCAAAACATATTCCCAACAATTTACCCATCACAGAGCATTTAGTTTATTTACCTGAGCAAGTCATTTTATTTGTTAATAAGAACCACCCTCTGAGCTCAGATACCTGTATAGATAAAGGCACTTTAACTCCTTACCCTATCCTTGGATGTTTATCTAAAAATCTGCAAGTTCAAAAAATGCTACAAGAAACGGCTGCATCATTGCAAAAGCTCCCCACAATGAAAGTAGGCACATTTGAGCAAATAATTGGTTACTTAAAAGATGCTGAACATGTTGCACTGGCAGGTATAGAGCATACTAATGAAATTGAAAACAACCCGGAACTTGTGATCATAAAACCAGAAAAGCAATTTCAAGACCTAACTTTAGCTATTTCTGTTGCTAGCGATAAAGAAACACATCCTGACATATTAAATTTATTAAACTATATAGATGCAGAAACCAAAATTTAATTAACGTATAATTAGCCTCCTATAAATAAACATTATTAGGTCGCTTTGTGGATAGCAACAATAACCAATTCTCCCAAACTATTGAAACTGTACTCGATAAGATTCACTGTGATGGCTATGGCGTTATTGAAAATGCCATCCCTGATGATTTAATAAAACAGCTACATCAAGACTGTATAAAGCACCCCGAAAAGTTTAATCCAGCTGGTATTGGTCGCCAACAAGATTTCAAAACAGATAAAAAAATAAGAACCGATAAAACTTTTTGGCTTGATGGCTGTAATCCTGAGCAAAAAAACTTTCTGAGCCTGATGGAGCACATAAGAACAAGCTTAAATCGTTCTTTTTATTTAGGCTTATTTGATTATGAAAGTCACTTTGCGAAGTATGAAATCGGTGATTTTTACAAAAAACATTTAGATGCTTTTAAAGGTCGTTCAAACAGAGTATTTTCGACTGTATGTTATTTAAATACACCATCAAAAGGTGGAGAATTGTTAATTTACGCGGAAAATTCAAACGATGTGATAGCAAGAGTGAGCCCCAAAGCTGGCACACTAGTAGTATTTGAAAGCGAACGTTTTGCACATGAAGTGCTCGCAGCCGATGATGTACGTTACTCTATCGCGGGTTGGTTTAGAACCAACAACTCGATAGCGGGTACCGTAGACCCATCGTCATAAAACAAAACTGTAAGTTAGCAAGTCAATTATTCTCAGACTCGCTAACTTAAACCACTCAATTTAAAGCAAGTGGGAATATCTCTGAAATTGATGATTTTAAACTACCCGTCATATCACCGACAAAACATACTTTTGAATCAGCTGGCACTTTGTTAAAAACAGCCTCTATTTGCGCTTGAATAGAACCATTTTCAACTTTTAGCTCTTCAGCATAATAATTATCTTGTTCAACTTTTACGTTTGTTAAAGCCTCAAACGCACCTAAACCTACAGGTGTAAACACAATTTCATTATTTTCTACTACGCCACCAGATAAACAACAGTAAACCTCTTTACCGTCTGCTTGTGTATGATAAACATGAAACTGAATATCACCGTCATGATCTAGCTTTAACATATCTAAAATTTGTTTATTTGTTTCTTGGCTTGCCGTTACATTAGTCAATAATTCACTATTAATTTGCATATTGCCTCCATTGAAGTTCAAAAATTTGTCACTTACTCACCTTAACAAATATTAAACAAGAAACATGCCAAAGATCAAAATAGTGAAAATGATCTAAAAAAGATCGCAGATACAAAAAAACCTGCCGAAGCAGGTTTTTTAGCAAAATAGCAACTACCATTTATGCGTAGGATAAACTCTTTACAAGGCGCTTTATTGCGACGTTTAGTGTTTTCTTAAACAAGCAATAAAGCAACGCAGTAATTAAGAATTTAGACCTCATTTGTTTTATTTCAAAAACAAAAAACCTGCCGTAGCAGGTTTTTTTTAGCAAAATAGCGATAGCCATTTATGCGTAGGATAAATCCTTTAGTACAAGGCGCTTTTTTACGACGTTTAGTGTTTTCTTAAACGAGCAATAAAGCAACGCAGTAATTAAGAATTTAGACCAGCATAAATTACATCATGCCGCCCATTCCGCCCATACCACCCATGCCGCCCATATCAGGCATAGCTGCTTGTGCAGCTGCTTCTTGTGGTACATCAGCAATCATAGCTTCTGTTGTGATCATAAGACCAGCAATTGACGCTGCGTACTGTATTGCAGAACGTGTTACTTTAGTTGGATCTAGGATGCCCATTTCGATCATATCGTTGTATTCACCAGAAGCTGCGTTGTAACCATAGCTACCTTCGCCAGCTTTAACGTTATTTACAACAACTGATGCTTCATCACCTGCGTTTGATACGATTTGACGAAGTGGTTCTTCCATTGCACGTAGTGCAACTTTAATACCGTGGTTTTGATCTTCGTTATCACCTTTAAGGTCTAATAATTTGCTTGCTGCACGTACTAATGCAACACCACCACCGGCAACAACACCTTCTTCAACCGCTGCGCGAGTTGCATGTAATGCATCTTCAACACGGTCTTTTTTCTCTTTCATTTCAATTTCAGTTGCAGCGCCAACTTTA
This sequence comes from Pseudoalteromonas sp. C2R02, assembly GCF_018860845.1. Taxonomy (NCBI): domain Bacteria; kingdom Pseudomonadati; phylum Pseudomonadota; class Gammaproteobacteria; order Alteromonadales; family Pseudoalteromonadaceae; genus Pseudoalteromonas; species Pseudoalteromonas sp. C2R02. The sequence goes on from NZ_JAHKQC010000026.1 coordinate 83,646, forward strand.
ATTACAGCAACACCACCGGCAAGTTTTGCCATGCGCTCTTGTAATTTTTCTTTATCGTAGTCAGAAGTTGCTTCTTCAATTTGTGCTTTGATTTGTGAAACACGACCTGAAATGCCATCTTGCTCGCCAGCACCATCAATGATAGTTGTATCATCTTTAGAGATAACAACACGCTTAGCTGTACCTAGGTCTTCCATTTGTGCTTTTTCAAGCTCTAGACCAATTTCTTCAGAAATTACTGTACCGCCAGTTAAGATTGCGATGTCTTGTAACATAGCTTTACGACGGTCACCAAAACCAGGTGCTTTAACAGCTGCTACTTTAACGATCCCACGCATGTTATTAACAACCAATGTTGCTAATGCTTCGCCTTCAAGATCTTCAGCAATAATTAGTAATGGCTTGCTTGCTTTTGCAACACCTTCAAGTGTTGGTAAAAGCTCACGAATACTCGATACTTTTTTATCTACTAATAAAATGAATGGGCTATCAAGTTCAACTACACCTTTCTCAGCATTGTTAATGAAGTATGGTGATAAGTAACCACGATCAAACTGCATACCTTCAACAACATCTAATTCATTTTCTAAAGTTTGACCGTCTTCAACAGTGATAACACCTGAAGCATTGCCTACTTTTTCCATTGCGTTTGCAATGATATCGCCAATTTCAGTATCTGAATTTGCAGAAATAGTACCTACTTGTGCAATTGCTTTCGTATCTGAACATGGTTGTGAAATTTCTTTTAATTCAATAACAGCTGCTGCTACTGCTTTATCGATACCACGCTTAAGATCCATTGGGTTCATACCAGCAGCAACTGATTTTAAACCTTCATTTACGATTGCTTGCGCTAATACTGTTGCAGTTGTTGTTCCGTCACCAGCAGCATCATTGGCTTTAGAAGCAACTTCTTTAACCATTTGTGCGCCCATGTTTTCAAACTTATCTGCAAGTTCAATTTCTTTAGCAACTGATACACCATCTTTAGTGATAACTGGTGCACCAAAAGATTTATCTAATACAACGTTACGTCCTTTTGGACCTAAAGTTACTTTAACTGCATTTGCTAGAATGTTTACACCCGCAAGCATTTTTGCACGAGCATCGCCTGAAAAAATTACGTCTTTAGCTGACATTTTGAATTCCTATAAAATTTTTATCTGTTCTGAGAATCAATAAATTTTTTGTAAATTTATTCTACGATTGCAACAATGTTATCTTCGCGCATGATCAAGTACTCTTGATCTTCAATTTTTTCAGTTTTTTCGATGTATTGACCAAAAAGAACTGTTTCGCCAACTTTAACTTCTAATGTTTTAAGTTCGCCATTATCTAAAATACGACCATTACCTACTGCAACGATTTCGCCACGAGTAGACTTTTCTGCTGCTGAACCCATTAATACAATGCCGCCAGCTGATTTTGTTTCTTCTTCTAAGCGTTTTACGATAACGCGATCACTTAATGGACGTAAGTTCATTTTTTATTCCTAATAATGTTGATTCTTAATATTGCGCTTAGTTATTGCAACAATAATATTTGATTATATTTATGGGGATGATTTTATTTATCCCAAGCAAAAAAGCTTAAAAATTAGATAAAAATTACTCTTTTCGCTGAAATTCACCTTCAAGCACTTTTGGTTTTGGTACTTGAGGTTCATTTTCATAAGTTTGCCCTTGGCTATTTTCTTGATTCTGTTCTTGATTGAACGGACTTTGATTAAAACCACCTGAAGAGAAGTGAAAACCATGCGCGCCAGATGATGCGCCTTTAGCTGCAACTTGCTTTAAAATGCCTGCGGCCATTTTATTACGTATTAATGGCGTTAATAATAAAAAACCAAAAATGTCAGTGACTATGCCAGGTGTTACTAATAATACACCTGCAATAATAACGCATAAGCCAGAAAATAAATCTTGCGCTGGCATTTGACCTTGCGCCATTTGAGTTTGCACATTCTTTAATGCATCAGTGCCTTGCTGCTTAACTAATTTAGCACCTATAAATGCAGTGATGATGACTAAGGCGATTGTACTCCAACCCCCAATTACCTCACTTACTTGAATTAATAATGCAATTTCTATTATCGGAATAATAATAAAAACTAATAATAATGCCTTAAACATACTAACCTCAGAGAAAATAAATTACATATAACGAAATATAAATGAGGGTTAAGCGGTCTTTTTTCAACCCAAGTTTATGCTTATTTTGCTGATTTGCTCAGCAAACTAAGGTATAAATACAACATTAAAAATTAAGTCATTGTTTGTATAGTTTAAGTTTGTATTAAGTTTGATTTTTTAAACTCTTTAAATGAGTCAAATCCACTTAATTTATTTAAAAATATAAAATATGACAGCAGCCTATCGTTTAGGCTATTTAAAGTATAAGTCTTAACTATTTACTAGACTTGATGAGGTAACAGTTCAATGCGTTTTATATCTTCAATATTTTTATCTTTGCTTTTATTTGTCAGTTTATTAACCCCTAACGCTAGCTATGCTAACAATATACTAGATGATTTAATGGCTCCACCACAGCAAACTTTTCTACCTGTCTCTGAAGCATTTAAGCTAGACTTTGATCAACAAGGCGAAAAGCTTTTTATTAATTGGGAAATCGCGCCTGAGTATTATATTTATCAAAAAAAGCTACAATTTATTGCTAAAGAGGCCAACCTTGAACAGCCTAAATTACCTGATGGACAATGGATAGAAGATGAGTTTTTTGGTAAAACTCAGGTTTACTTTAATGCATTAAATCTTGTTATTCCTATCTCAGATATTAAAGACAACGCGATCGTCAAAATTCGCTATCAAGGCTGCGCTGAAGCCGGTTTATGTTACCCGCCAGAAACTATCTCAATTCCATTAAGTACACTCAATGCAGCTAATAAAATAGTAACAACGCCTTCTAATGACATGACTACGACTTCACAAAGTAATAACGATGAATTGTCGCTTACCGATAAATTATCGCAACAAGGATTCACTAAAAACCTCATTGTATTTTTCTTCTTAGGTTTAGGTTTGGCATTTACACCTTGTGTATTCCCAATGTTTCCAATTTTATCTAGCCTAATTGCAGGACAATCAGGCTCATTATCTACAAAACGTGCTTTTGCTTTATCTTTTGTTTATGTACAAGGCATGGCAATCACATATGCCTTATTAGGCTTGGTCGTTGCAACCTTAGGCGGTCAAGTACAAGCCTATTTACAACACCCTTATGTATTAATCAGCTTTAGTTTATTGTTTGTTGTTTTAGCGCTATCTATGTTTGGTTTATTTGAAATAAGACTACCAAGTAGCTGGATGTCGCGTTTGACGCAAATGAGTAATCAGCAAAAAAGTGGCAATTATGTTGGTGTATTTTTAATGGGAGTATTATCCGGCTTAATCGCTTCGCCTTGTACAACCGCACCACTTTCAGGTGTTTTATTATATGTCGCTCAAAATGGTGATTATTTTGTAGGTGGTATCACGCTATATGTATTGAGTATGGGCATGGGTTTACCTTTATTATTATTAGGCACTTCTGGTGGTAAGCTATTGCCTAAGTCTGGTAGTTGGATGGATCAAGTTAAAACCTTATTTGGTTTTATCATGTTAGTTGTACCTTTAATATTGTTAGAGCGTATTTTAAGTTTTGATATTATTTTAACTTTAGGCGCAATACTTATGATAGCAACTGCAACATATTTATATTATTGGCATACGCAAACAACACAAGCTAAGGGTAAAACAATATTATGGTTAAGTGCTTTTATTATATTATTTTCAGCGCTAAGCCTATTACAGAAACTTTATTTAACAACGGATACTGCGCCAAGTCAGCAAACCCAAACCATCACTAGTGAACAAAGTAATGGAGAATTCATAAAAGTCGCTGATTTAGCTGAACTTAATGAAGCGATTAAGCTTGCCAATCAAAACGATAAATTAGTTATGGTAGATTTATATGCTGATTGGTGTGTTGCTTGTAAAGAATTTGAACATTATACCTTTACCGATCCTAAGGTACTTAAAGCATTTTCTGGTTATGAATTAATACAAGTAGATTTAACCGATGCCAATGATACTAATATGGCATTTATGAAACACTTTAATGTGTTTGGTTTACCAAGTATTTTGTTTTTTGATAAAAACGGTGTTGAACTCACGTCTGAACGTGTCACCGGCTTTATGGATGCTGATAATTTTTCAGCGCATTTAGATAAATTAAAATAGCAAAAAACTTAAAGAGCTAAAATTAAATTATAAAATTTTAGCTCTGCTTTTATCAAACCTCTCTATCTTTATGTTAAAGATTTAATGTCACCTTTTTAAAGATAAACTAAATCTCCCCAGCTGTATTATCGGCATTAAGCTTCACACCTGACTTTTTACTGATTAGACCAGTATTTTGCTGCTATTTTCTTTGAAATAACTATAATCGTTGCTGAACGTGATAAAAAGTTGCGATTTAAGTCAGAACCTATTAAGTTATGACTCAAATCATAAAAAACAACGACACTCACAACATTTAAGGAAAGTTCGCAGAAAATGACTGCTAAATTTAAACTTTTAGTCCTAAATGGACCAAATTTAAATATGTTAGGTAAAAGAGAGCCTGAAACGTACGGTTCACAAACCCTTGACGATATTACCGCATCATTAACGCAACAAGCTCTTAAGCTTAATATTGAGCTGGAGCACTTCCAAAGTAATGGTGAGCAAGCATTAATAGAGCGTATACATTCAGCTTGGGGCAAGGTTGATTTTATTATTATTAACCCCGCCGCATTTACACATACCAGTGTCGCTTTAAGAGATGCATTACTAAGTGTTGATATACCTTTTTATGAAGTGCATTTATCAAACGTTCACAAAAGAGAAGCTTTTAGACATCACTCGTATTTTTCTGATGTTGCACAAGGCGTACTCGTAGGATTTGGTGCAATGGGTTATTCCATGGCTTTAACAGCCGCGGCAAACCAATTGCAAAACACACATTAATATAAAATAGAGACGGGTTTATCCATGGATATTCGTAAGATAAAAAAATTAATTGAGCTAGTTGAAGAGTCTGGTATTTCTGAATTAGAAATCACTGAAGGTGAAGAATCAGTACGTATTAACCGTTACAGCCCAGCTCCTGTTATGACTCAAGCAATGGCAGCACCAATTGCAGCTCCGGCTCCAGTAGCAGCTGCTCCTGCAGTTGCTGCACCAGCAGCAGAAAGCGCTCCAGCAGCAATTTCTGGTCACGTTGTTAAATCTCCAATGGTTGGTACTTTCTATCGTTCAGCTTCTCCTGAAGCGCCTTCATATGTAGAAGTTGGTTCTACAGTAAATGTTGGCGATACTTTATGTATTTTAGAAGCTATGAAAATGATGAATCAAATCGAAGCTGATAAAGCTGGCGTGATCAAAGAGATTTTAGTTAATAACGAAGATCCAATCGAATTTGATCAACCACTATTTATCATCGAATAATCTAAGGCAAACGCTATGTTAGATAAAGTTGTTATCGCAAACCGAGGCGAAATTGCACTTCGTATATTGCGTGCCTGTAAAGAGCTTGGCATCAAAACTGTTGCCGTGCATTCTACTGCAGACAGAGATCTAAAACATGTATTGTTAGCCGATGAAACGATTTGTATCGGTAAACCTTCTGCTTTAGAAAGTTACTTAGATATCCCTCGCATTATTGCCGCTGCTGAAGTTACTGATGCTGTTGCGATACACCCAGGTTACGGATTTTTAGCTGAAAATGCTGATTTTGCTGACCAAGTTGAGCAAAGTGGTTTTATCTTTATCGGTCCTAAAGGCGATACTATTCGCATCATGGGTGATAAAGTTGAAGCAATCAAAGCGATGCGTAAAGCCGGTGTACCATGTGTACCAGGCTCAGACGGTCCATTGACTGAAGATGCTGAACGTAACCTGCAAATTGCAAAACGCATTGGTTATCCTGTGATCATTAAAGCTGCCGGTGGTGGTGGTGGTCGTGGTATGCGTGTTGTACGTAACGATGAAGAATTAATTGATTCTATTGCATTAACGCAAAGTGAAGCACAGCAATTCTTCGGTAATCCAATGGTTTACATGGAGAAATTCCTTGAAAACCCACGCCATATCGAAGTGCAAGTATTAGCTGATGGTCAAGGTAATGCAATTCACTTAGGTGAGCGTGATTGTTCTATGCAGCGTCGTCATCAAAAAGTAGTTGAAGAAGCGCCAGCACCAGGTATTACTGAAGAAATGCGTAAATTCATTGGTGAGCGTTGTACACGTGCATGTATCGATATTAATTATCGTGGTGCAGGTACATTTGAGTTCCTATATGAAAATGGCGAATTCTACTTCATTGAAATGAATACACGTATTCAAGTTGAGCATCCTGTAACTGAAATGGTTACTGGTGTTGACTTAATCAAAGAGCAACTAAAAATAGCTGCTGGTCAACCGCTAAGTCTCACTCAAGATGATATCGTGATTAAAGGTCATGCTGTTGAGTGTCGTATTAATGCAGAAGATCCAGTGTCATTTATTCCTTCACCGGGTAAAATTACACGTTTCCACCCTGCCGGTGGTTTAGGTGTACGTTGGGATAGCCATATTTATGCTGATTACAGCGTACCACCATATTATGACTCTATGGTAGGTAAGTTAATTACTTATGGTGAAAACCGTGATATCGCGATTGCGCGTGCACGAATCGCTTTAGATGAATTAGTAATTGAAGGTATTAAAACTAATATCCCATTACATAAAGAAATCTTAGCCGATGAAAACTTCCAAAATGGTGGTACAAACATCCACTATTTAGAAAAGAAATTAGGTCTACAATAAGTTAATAACTTATTAACCGAACTAATTATAAAGCCAGCATTTGCTGGCTTTTTTGTACATTTAATTTTAAAACCAACAAGATCAACAAAGCTGCTTTCCTGTACTACACTTAGACAAAGAAATTTGATACTGAATATTTAAGGAAGAGTGTCGCTATGCACTATGCGTTATCAGCTGATGAATTTAGCCATGCACTCGATATGGTAAAAGAGTCAGTGGTAATTTTAAATGATGACGGACAAATCCTTTGGGCTAACAAAAAAACAAAAACACTTTTTAACTTTAATTCACAAGAACTTAAAGGTAAAGAATTTGCCAGACTAATAACAAGTAGCCAAGATCAACCAAACAACTGTGATTTAACTCACTTTCTAGCTGAAAATAATTTATTGCAAAATAATGATGCGAAAGAGGTCATATGCAATCAAAAAAATGGCACCCCTTTTCCTGCGCTTTTACATTTAAACAAAACAAAAATCAATGAGCGATGGCTTTTATGTGTCACCATAAATGACCTCACTGAAAAAGCTAAAATACAAGAAAATATGCTTTGGTCTTCAACTCACGACCCTCTGACTAAATTACCTAACAGACAACTTTTACAAACTAAGCTACAAGATGCAATTCAACAAACAGTGATAGAACAAAACCATATTGCGCTTATATTTATAGATTTAGATAATTTTAAATTAGTAAATGATACTTATGGCCATGAGATGGGAGATAGACTGTTAAAAATCATAGCAGATATTTTATCTCATTCTGCTCGCCCTCATGATACTGTTGCCCGGTTTGGGGGCGATGAATTTGTTATTCTTTGTGAAGAACTAAGCAATCAAGATGAAGTTGTTGACATAGTAAATGATATTTTAGATTCATTACATCAGCCTATGACATTAGAAAACATTGAATATGTTGCGACTGCAAGCATTGGCATCGCTTTTGATGATGCAGGCTCTAAAAATGCTCAGGATTTATTAAAAGATGCCGATGCAGCTATGTATCGCGCTAAAGATTTGGGTCGAGATCAGTGGATATTTTTTAAAGACTCAATGCACTCAGATACCAGACAAAAACTCAGTATCGCAATGGGTTTACACGATGCATTAGCAAGTGGAGAGTTTCATATCGTGATCCAACCCTCTTATCATCTTAGCCCTTTTAAAATTGCCGGAGGTGAAGCGCTTATTCGCTGGATACATAAGGGCGAGTTAATCTCTCCGGCAGACTTTATTCCTTTGGCTGAAACAAACGGTTTTATTTACGACATTGGCTTATGGGTATTTCAACAGTGCTGTCAATTGATGATTAAATGGCAACATAGGTTTGATTCAGGCGAACTTGAATACATTTCAGTCAATGTATCCACCCGACAACTAATGGATAATAATTTATTAAAAGATTTTAAAGCAACCTTAGAGAGTACAAGTGTTAACCCTGCTTACATCCTGCTAGAAATCACAGAAACTGCTATAATGGAAGATGCAGGACAAGACTTAGAGATTTTACATCAACTTAAAGGGATGGGTTTTAGAATTGCCATAGATGATTTTGGTACCGGATATTCTAGTTTTAGCCAGCTGGTAAACCTGCCTTTAGATATTTTAAAAATTGATCGCTGTTTTATTATTCCACTAGAAAAAAAGCCACAAAGTCGCACCTTAGCAAAAGCAATTATAGATTTAGCCCACAACCTCGGAACAAGCGTTGTTGCAGAAGGTATTGAAGATGAGTTCCATGAAACATTTTTAATTGAGAATAACTGCGACAAAGTACAAGGTTTTAAATATTCTAAACCTATCCCATTAAACGAATTTGAGAAGTTGATTTTATAATAGTTCTGCTACCTAGATCAATTAAGACCACATCGTGGCAACCTTAAAATACAAATCAATAAACTAACAGAAACTGTAAAAATCAATACCTTTCCATAGATTAACAACATATCAAAAACAAAAAAGCCTGACTAAGTAGCAGGCTTTTTATGGCTATTACAATTAGCAAGGCTAAAGTCTCGCTTATAAATCAGCTACACTAGTTGCTGAACAATAACGGCATCCGCTTTTCTAGTATAGAGCTCCATTTTATGAAAGTTTAAGTAACGATAAGTATCCGCAGCTGTTGCATCTATTTTTGCTGCATATTGCATATACTCTGCTGGCGTAGGTAACTTACCTAAAATGGCACCGACACCAGCAAGTTCAGCAGAAGTCAGATATACATTGGCACCATTACCTAAGCGGTTAGGGAAATTACGAGTAGATGTTGATAAAACAGTTGCTTTATCTGCTACACGAGCTTGGTTACCCATACATAAAGAACACCCTGGCGCTTCAATACGTGCGCCGGCTTTTCCATAAATAGAAAAGTAACCTTCATCGCTTAATTGTGCGCTATCCATTTTAGTTGGCGGTGTCACCCACATTCGTGTTGGTAACGTACCACCAAAACTATCGATCAATTTACCCGCGGCGCGAAAATGACCAATATTCGTCATACATGAACCAATAAATACTTCATCAACCGCCACACCAGCGACATCTGATAATAGTTTTGCATCATCGGGATCATTTGGACAACATACAATTGGTTCTTTTATATCTGCTAAATCAATTTCAATCACATGTGCATATTCAGCGTTTGCATCTGCAGACATAAGTGAAGGATCAGCTAACCATTTTTGCATACCGGCAATACGGCGCTCAATTGTACGTACATCACCGTAACCTTCACTGATCATCCACTTAAGCATCACAATATTAGATTCCAGATATTCTGCTACAGCACTTTCTTCTAACTTAATTGAACAACCCGCAGCTGAACGCTCAGCCGATGCATCCGAAAGCTCAAATGCTTGCTCAACAGTTAAACCTTTAAGACCTTCAATCTCTAATACCCGACCAGAGAATTCATTGACTTTACCCGCCTTTTCAACGGTTAAAAGACCATTTTTAATGCCGTAATAAGGAATCGCATGTACTAAATCACGTAAAGTAATACCCGGCTGCATATCACCTTTAAAACGTATCAATACAGACTCAGGCATGTCTAATGGCATAACACCTGTCGCTGCAGCAAAAGCTACTAAGCCTGAACCTGCAGGAAACGAAATACCTAATGGGAAACGTGTATGAGAGTCTCCCCCAGTTCCTACAGTATCAGGTAATAACATACGGTTTAACCAAGAGTGAATAACACCGTCACCAGGGCGTAGTGATACTCCGCCACGATTCATCATAAAGTCAGGTAAAGTATGATGTGTTAATACATCTACAGGTTTAGGATAAGCTGATGTATGACAGAAAGACTGCATCGTTAAATCTGCAGAGAAACCTAAACATGCTAAGTCTTTTAGTTCATCACGTGTCATAGGACCGGTTGTATCTTGAGAGCCTACAGTTGTCATTTTAGGCTCGCAATATTGACCCGCACGAACACCTTCAATACCGCATGCTTTACCAACCATCTTTTGAGCCAACGTATATCCTTTAGTCGATTCAGCGATGTCTTCTGGTTTAGAAAATAACTCAGTTTCAGCTAACTCTAATGCTTCACGAGCACGGCCTGTTAAACCTCGACCGATGATCAGTGGAATACGACCACCAGCACGCACTTCATCTAATAATACAGGACTAAGTTCAAATGTTGATATCACTTCGCCAGTAGCATTTTTTACAAGACCTTCGTAAGGGTAAATATCAATAACATCACCCATATTCATTTTTTGAACATCTAATTCAATGGGTAATGCACCTGAATCTTCCATTGTATTATAAAAGATAGGCGCTATTTTACCGCCTAAACATACACCGCCACCACGTTTATTAGGAATAAAAGGAATGTCATCACCCATAAACCATAAAACAGAGTTAGTAGCCGATTTACGAGATGAACCCGTGCCAACAACATCACCCACATAAGCCAGTGGGATCCCCTCTTGCTGCAATTTTTCAATTTGCGTTATCGGGCCTATACTACCGTCATCATCTGGATTAATATCATCACGTGCAATTTTAAGCATGGCTTTAGCGTGCAGCGGAATATCAGGACGTGACCAAGCATCAGGGGCAGGAGATAAATCATCGGTATTTGTTTCGCCTGTGACTTTAAATACTTTTACAGTAACTTTTTCAGCTACCTTATCTTTAGACGTAAACCATTCACCGTCAGCCCAAGATTGCATAACTTGCTTAGCTGCAACATTGCCTTTTTCAGCTAATTCTTTCACATCATAAAATGCATCAAACATTAATAATGTGTGAGATAAACCTTTGGCAGCAGTTGCTGCTAATGCCTCATCACCTAATAACTCAATCAAAGGTTGAATATTGTAACCACCAAGCATAGTAGCTAACAGTTCAGTCGCTTTTTCTGCAGATAAAATTGGAGATTTTGCTTCACCTTGAGTTACCCCAGCTAGAAACCCAGCTTTAACATAGGCAGCATCATCAACACCAGCAGGTACACGATTAGTTAAAAGATCTAATAAAAACTCTTCTTCGCCTGTAGGTGGATTTTTAACTAATTCAACTAAATCTGCAGTTTGTTCTGCATCTAGTGCTTTAGGTACAATCCCTTGTGCTGCACGTTCTGCTACGTGATTTCGATATTCTTGAAGCATGATATGCCCTCTTGGTGACGTCCTTATATTCAACAACTCTAGCAGAGTTACAGAAGATGTTTATTAATCAGACTAAAAACATATCAAAAGTATACGATTTTTTTCGCTAGATGAAAGTGAGTGAAGCGGATCCTTACTTTATACTTATTATAAATTTGATGAATAGATCAACTTATTTTCATAAATTGTAGGCATAAGGTTTTAGTAGAAATGAGATCTCTAAGGTAAGTTAGAGATCTTAATTTTTGTAGATGTTATTATTAAATTATGATAATAAAATCAATGCAATACCCATGACAGGTAAAATCGCTCCAGCTAATTTACTGGTGTTTTTTGGTAAAAAAATATTATTGGGATTAGCAGGGTCCACATATATTTGACATGTATGAGGTTGTTTTTGCGTCTTTTTAAAAAGCTGTTTATCAAAGTTGGTAATAGCACTTAAAGACTTACTTTCAAAGCCATATTCCACCAGCATTTGTTTGTCTTTAAATGAACTAAACGGCATCAAATCCTGAAGTGATACCATAGTTACCTTGTCAATAAAACATACGCGCCAAGTGCGCTTTCGATATAAGCCATATATAAAATAAATTAATGGCTCAACCCCTAAAGCAGTTAATACTAACCCGGTTAAAAAAAGTTCATATTTCATAGCATATCCTTATTGCAAAACTGAAGCTAAAATTACGCGTGAGCCTGCTTTGCTTTATTATTTTATGCGAAGATCATTCCAAATAAATTAAGGGAAATTAACCATTTTATATTTTTCATACTAATTAATAACATAAAAGGTAGCTCCCTTAATTTATTTTTATTTAAGTTTAAATACCATTCACAATCGTGTTATTTGTGGTTCTGATAAACCAAATGTGCGCCAACTAAATCACTTAATGCTGTTCCTACAGATTTAAATAAAGTGATTTCATTGTGCGATTGACGCCCTGGTACATCTCCAGAACATAATTGTGCCAGTTCAGCTTTAACATCATTTTCACTAAATACACCTTCACTAATAGGTATCAGTAACTCACCCGCTTCATTTAAAACATTAGTACGACTATCAACATAAACTGAACTATCTAAAATAGCCTGAGTATCACATTCTCTGCGGTCACGATTATGATTACCAATTAAGTCAACATGGGCGCCTGCTTTAAGCCATTCACCTTTAAATAAAGGCGTTACAGAACCTGTTGCACAGCTAACAATATCAGCCTGTTTTATCGCTTTTTCAACGTTGCTTTGCTCACAAGCAACAAACTCAACATCCGTATGGCGTGTTTGCATTAGTGCTATTAAGCTGGCAACTTTATCTGTATTACGGCCAACTATTGTTACTTTTTTCAGATTTCTAACGCTTAAATGTGCACTGATCATATATGTTGATAAGTTACCGGTGCCAAAAAATACCATTGACTCACTGTCTTCTCTGGACAAATAACGAGAGGCTAATGCAGATACTGCAGCAGTTCGCCAAAAAGTAACACTAGTGCCATCTACCAAAGCCAAAGGTACACCATGATCTCGGCTGAATAACATTATTTTTGAGTATAAAGAATCATATCCTGCATCTGCATTTTGTGGAAAATAAGTAAAAGATTTAACGCCTATGACTTCTTCATTCCAAGCTGGCAATACAGCAAATGCATTGTGTTTTTCACAGCCTGGAGCTAGTTCAAATACCTGACGCTTTGGCATATTAAAATCGCCTGCAAACCCTTTATCTAAAGCGGGAATTAAATCCTTAAAATTAAGTACTTTGTGAACTTGTTCTTTTTCTATTACTTTCATTTTTTACCTGTATAACAATTAACGGTATTTAAGACCGCGCGGATAAATCCCCGCCTACAGCCTCGAATGACTCAATTACATAAAAGGTTAAATAACAAATGGCTTAGGTGCATGGGTTAAAACTTGAAAGTCATCCTCTGTAATAAGCAGGTCATCTTCTAATCTCACCCCACCAAAATCAGGGATATATATACCAGGCTCAATCGTAATAATATTGCCCGTCTCTAGCACATAATCACAGTTAGGGCCTATAATTGGCGCTTCATGTAAAAACAAACCAACACCATGACCTAAACCATCACCCGCCCATTGACCATATTCAGATGCATTTAAAACTTCACGTGCCGCCTTATAAGCTTCAACTGCAGGTAAACCAGGTTTTAAAATATCAATCGCAGCTTGCTGTGCTTGCGCAACAGTATTATAAAGATCCGTTTGTTTTTTTGATGCTTCCCCTAATATATAACTACGAGTCATATCAGAGCGATAACCATTTATTACCGCGCCAAAATCAAGCGTGATGAAATCACCATTTTTAAGCTTTTGCTCACCTGGAATACCATGAGGCAATGAGCTACGCTCAGCAAATAACATGATAGTGTCAAAAGCTAAGCCTTCTGAACCAAGTTTTTGCATACGGTATTCAAGCTCTAAAGCAACATCTCTTTCAGTTGCTCCTTCTACAAAATATGGCATTAACTCACTTAAAGCTTGATCCGCAATCGCAGCTGCTAATTTAGTTTGTTTAATTTCCCAATGGTCTTTAACCATACGTTGGCGTTCAATCAGGCCAGTAATAGGTAAAGTTGTAATATTGCCAAGGTCTTTACACACGCCCTGCCACATAGCCACATTAATAAAAGCAGCATCAAAGCCTAAGCTTTTTGTACTACCTAAATGACGTTTAATACAAGCGCCTAATGTTTCTTTTTCGCGATCCCTGGTGATCACTTCAAAATCACGACACTCATTAACTGCTTGCTCAGCATATCTATAATCAGTAATTAAATAATTCTGCTCAGGGGTAATAATTCCATAAGCGGCGTGCCCACTAAAACCACTTAAATAACGTAAATTTTCAAAACCTAGCACCAATAATGCATCTAAACCTTGTTCGACAAGCTGTGCACGACATTGATTTTGCCTTTGCTGATAAATTTCTTTCATCGAAAAATAAAACCTTCTTTTAATGGATCTTCAGGATCAATATAAAACTCAGACTTGCCTGTGATATACGCCATACCACTTACTTGGGGAATAATCGCGTTATATTGGCCAAATTGGGTAGTTTCAACCACTTTTACATTAAAGTATGAACCTAAAATGCTTTCAATTTTAACTGACTCATCAATTAATAATTCACCTTTTGCATGATGAATAGCAACTCGACCACTCACTCCTGTACCTGTAGGACTACGATCTAATTCACCTTCAGCAAAAATACATACATTACGACTATGGGCATCATTAGATAATGTTTGTAGATGGGAAACAAAAATCACGCCATATAAAAAGCTTAAATCAGCTTCAAAGGGATGTTTGATTATAAACTGAGTTTGTACAGCTTCTTTTATCCGTTTACCCATATCAATTATGGTCATGCTATTTGTATCACTGAGGTCTAAATCTAAAACGTCTGCATCTACATACGCATAAAAAGCACCGCCATAAGCTAAATCAAAAGTAACATTGCCTAAATCGGCTACAGCGGCTTGTTGTTGCTTTAAAGCTAAAAATGAAGGTACATTGTTAAACCGAATATCAATTACTTTCTCATTTTTAACTGTAATATATGAAGTAATTAATCCTGCGGGGCTATCAATACGAAGTTCATTATCACCTTCAATAACATCAATCACTTTAGCCTCAACAGCAGCCTTAGATAAAGCAACAATCGCATGGCCACACATAGTGCTATAACCTTCATTATGCAAAAACAATACACCAAAGTGACTTGTTTCACGCTCAGGCTCAGTGATCAATGCGGCATACATATCAGCGTGTCCACGCGGTTCAAAAATAAGCGTTTTACGTAAATCATCAAAATGGGTTAAACAATACTGTCGTTTTTCTAAAATCGTTTTCCCTTTAAGTTCAGGAAAACCACCGGTGATCACCCGTAAAGGTTCACCGCCAGTATGCATTTCTAATGTCGTAATATGGAGCCAATCTGTTGGTACTTGCCAGTTAGCAAAAGGATTTTGTTGCATAGGTAAATTAATTGATAATAACATATTGCATACAATATACTCACATTAAATTAAATTGCAAATATGCTATATCAAGATCAATTAAAAGGATTGCTCAATTGAGGATCCGAAACAAAAGACTCATCGGTTAATGCGTTTAAAAACGCGATTAAATCAGACTTTTCCTTTGAAGTTAAAGCGAGCTTTTTTACAAAAGGGCTTTTATAGATATTTTTCAATACTTGTGTTTGGTTATTAAACTGTTTATCAGCACGCCCGCCAGCATTATAATGCTCTATCACCTCTTCTAATGTGCTAATGCTACCATCATGCATATAAGGTGCGCTCAGTGCGATATTCCTTAATGTTGGCGCTCTAAATGCCCCCATATCATTTGAGTCTAAAGTGATTTCATTTAAGCCAATATCCGCTAAAGGATAACTGCCTTTACCATCAATATTATATAACCCCGTATTATGAAAAGGACGCCTATCTAATAATTGTTTTTCATGGGTGGTAGATTGGGTGAAATTAAAACCTCCATGACAGTGATGGCACTCTAATCTTTCAGAAAAAAATAAATCCATGCCTCTAATTTGGCTTTCATTAAGTGCATTATCTTGCATTGCATAAGCATAGCGATCAAAAGGGCTATTAAATGAAACAAGTCTTCTTACAAAGCTTGCTAATGCTTTATTAATTCTATCGAAGTTAATTTCGTCATCACCAAAAGCTGCAACAAACATTCCTTTATAACTTTCAGTATGAAAACGCGTTAATATTTGACTTTCATAGCCAGTTACGCCCATTTCAATGGGTTCTTCGCCAAATAAAGGTAATAAAATCTGGCGCTCAATGCTATCTAAACTAGGGTGTGCCCAAGTAAGGGTTTTATTATAAGCGATATTCACCAAAGCCAGTGAATTACGCCTATGGCTTTGACCTGTAGAACCTATAGAAACAGCCAAGGACTCTGAAAAAGCTTTATCTTGCTGATGACATGTCGCACAGCTTTGCGTTTGATTAGCGGATAATTTATTATCATAAAATAAAAATCGCCCCAACTTAACTTTAGCCTCTGACATAGGGTTGTCTGTTGGTACTTGCGGCTTAGGGTAACCTTTAGGGATTGGCCATTTATATTCAGCTGTTTTTTTTGAACTATCACACGCGATTAAGCTGAAAACCAACCCCAAGATCACAACTAACCTTAATAAGTAAATCATTTTAAAGACTCAAGATCTTGGGTAAAAATAACCCTTTGATTTAAGTTTTGATATAAAACACGACACGCTGATTGGTTTAATTCTCCCATGCATGAATTTTCAGAGTTGAGCGCTAACTCTGAAGTTAAGTTATTAAATGAAATATATATGGGTTTGCTCGGCTCAAAGTTTTTAATGGCAAAACTCACCCGATTTGGATTTTTACAAGGTACTTTAGGCGCGCGCATAACTGATGCTGAATCACAGCCAGTTGATCCTAAATGAAAAGACCAACTTTCACCTTTTACTGTTTTATTAGCCAAATCTAGACGCAAAAATTTATGCCCTAGCTGCCAAGCCCAAAACATATCTGATTGATTCAATGGGAACTTCGCTGTTAATGGATTTTTATGATTAACCTCAAAAGGCACAGCAAGTTCAAATTCCAATAATGCCTTGTGTTTTAACTGGCTATCGAGTTCAACTTGCCAATTAAATTCACCTCTACAATTTCCGCCAATCAAAGCAATTTCATTATTCACTTCTTTTAAACTGCCATCATAATTAATATTTTGCATTTTGCTATCAAGTTGTATTTTTGATAAATAGAATTGAAATGTACTTAATTGCCAAGCTTCTTCTGCAATTATCAAATCACTGTCACATGTTACTGGCTGACCATTTATAACTGGAATAAAGTTAAGTTTAGTCGGGAGTGTTTTTTGACAAGCAATAGCCACAAACAGAGCTAAAATAATAAAAGTGATTAAAAAACGTCTCATACGTACCTATTATTATATTTTTATGTAAATATTAATGACTAGGGATTATAAGCACAGGAATAAAGTATGTACCAGAAAACTTTACAAGCCTCATTAAGTTTTATATTGATAACGATAAGTTCATTAAGCTTCGCCCATATTGAACATGATAAAGCCAGATATGTATCTGAAAATGGCATAGATAAAGGCTATTGCGATAAACCATTTCGAGCATGTAAAACGATTAGCTATGCTGTTCAACAAGCGAGTAAAGGCGATAAAGTACTTGTTGCCAGTGGACATTATAAACTTGAATCTGAATCTGATGTTTTTTATCTACAAAGTCAATTAGTACCAGTAAAAGCCGGCTTTAATCGTATGGATCACTTTCAAATACAAAGCCCGATAAACAATCCAACTTTTATCAGTAATGCGCCAAAGTCGATGCATAATGCATTATATAAGGCGGGGTTCACAATCGTCAGTGATGGTAAATCAAACTTAAACTCAGCGGCATTAAAAGTAAAATTAAACAAATTAAGTCAATTATCACAAATACAAAATAATCAAGCTTGCCAAAATGGTTCAGCTGCAGGATTTGAATGTCAAAATGTCGATTTAATATCCCATATTCCCTTAACCAGTATTTCAGGAAGTCCTTTTTCAGGCAGCGATATTTGGGGGCATATTGATTTAAATAACAATAAAGAATATGCAATTATGGGGCATGATAAAGGCGTAACAGTATTTGATTTAAGTGTACCAAGCCAACCTAAACAAGTAGGCACAATAAGCGGTATTGCAACTAGCTGGCGTGATATAAAAGTTTATCAATATTTTGATAACACATTAAATGCCTACCAAGCATTTGCATATACTACCGCTGAATCCAGTGATGGTATCGTGATTATTGATTTAAATAACTTACCTAATTCGGTTTCTAAAATTAATCAGTTAAATCAAAAAGAACAATTTATACATAACGTGTATATTTCAAATGTAGATTATGGACTTGGCCTTGCGTTACCAGGTAGTGAAGCAAATGTTATTGCATTAGGTGGTTCCAAGTCAGGTGGTGCATTTAGAAGTTATTCGCTATCAGATCCCACAAACATTCCGATCAGTTTTGAAAATTCACAAGCATCTCGACTCGATTATACTCACGATGCTGCTTCTGCATTTATAAAAGATGAAAGAGCACAAAGAGACTGCGGTGAAGCTTCTGGCAAGTGCACCGTATTAGTTGATTTTAATGAAAATGAAATGCGTGTTTGGAATATATCTAACAGTAACGAAGCTAAATTATTATCAAGTATTACTTATAATGAAGTCAGTGATGATAATAAATACGTACATTCAGGCTGGTTTAGTGAGGATAATCGATATGTTTACTTACATGATGAATTTGATGAAACTCGCGGTTCACTTAATACGACTGTACGAATTTTTGACTTACAAAACTTAACTGCGCCAGTGCAAGTGGCAAGTTGGAAAAGCAACAACCCAACAATCGATCATAATGGTTTTGCCCGCGGAAACCGCTACTACATGTCTAACTATGAACGTGGTTTAACAATATTAGATATCAGTGATCCGATAAATCCAGTAGAAATTGGTTTTTTTGATACATTCCCAAGTTCAAATAACAGCAGCTTTAATGGTGCCTGGGGTGTTTATCCATTTTTACCATCGGGGTTAATTTTATTGAGCGATATCAATAGTGGCCTCTATGTACTTAAAGATAATACAAAGCAAAAAGCCAACGATAGATTATCTTTTTCAAGCAATGCGTTAAATGTTAATACAAAAGGCATGGTGCAAATACCGGTGATCAGAGAAGGTAATATAGAACTTGCTGCTAGTATAGATTTTGAAACCCTAGATGGTAGCGCAAATGCCTCATCTGATTACACCTATGTTTCGGGCACTTTAAACTGGGCTGCAGGGGATAATACTACTCAATATATTAATCTTGAAATTAATAAAGATTTTGATGCAATCAATCCTCAAAACAATTTATTTATTCGCTTATTTAATTCTCAAAGCCATAGTGCAATTGGAGATTTTGGTTATTTAAGCGTTAATCTTGAGGGTTTAGCTGCTGTTGGTAATATTTCATTAGCGCAAAATGATATTCGAATAGCAGAAAATAAAGGTGAATTAGCACTCACATTTAATCGCATTGGTGGTAATAGAGGTGTCATTACACTCAACCTAGACTTATCTAGTAATAATGATTTCAACGACGATTACTCAATTAATCAATCACAACTAATATGGGCTGATGGTGAAACAGCTTCAAAAACGATTTTGGTAAATCTTGTTGATGATGATTTATCAGAGCTAGATGAGGTTATAAGTATTTCACTGCTAGCAACAGATGAAGACGGCACAGTACAACAAAACCAATTACAAATAACCTTACTTGATGACGAAAACAATCAAGCACCCATAATCAATATTTCAAACATTTTAAGTGAGCTGCCAGGGCGAGGTACTTATTATGCGTTGCCTGATATCTCAGATCCTGAAGGTGATGAAATCAGCTTTTTATGGGAGCAAATTTCTGGGCCTGCAATAGAGTTTGTAGATCCAACACAAGCTGCAATGAACATCAATGTAGGTGATATATCAGGTGAATTCGAATTAAAACTAACAGCGACAGATCAAAGAGGGGCAAGTAATAGCGCAACGGTGACTATGAAAGTATCCGTTGTATTTTTACCAACACCAGATGAACCAGAACAAAAGTCTTCTGGTAGCATTTATTTATTATTTATTTTGATGTTTGGAATTGTTAGGTTTCGAAATCTTCAAACAAAAATAACAACCTAGATTAAACAAATAAATACAGGCACTGGTATGAGGTTATTCATAGATATGAATAACCTCTCCCCTATATTACTCTATATTTCACCTATTTCACGATAATTAACCAAACATCACTGAATTTTACCGCTCAGCACAAACTCATCTATTAAATATAGGAATCCCTTATTATGTATCCCAAGCAAACATAAATCGTATTTTTTAAGATAAGGATCTTAATATGACGACATTTACACAAACATCAGAGGGAACATTTGTAGATAGAGAACCAGGAAAGTTCACAACAAAATTAAAAATGGCAGGTGCTATTGTAGGTTCCGCATTAGTTTTATCTTTAGTATTTAGCGGATTAATGACTTTATTAGTTGTAGGTTCTATTGTGGCAGGTATATCACTGCTATTTCGTAAATAGCTTAAACAGAGTTTAATATAAATTATAAAATAACCACTCCCTGGACTATTTTATAATCCCCTAAAAACAAAAAGCACATACCTTATCCAGTATGTGCTTTTGTTGTTTTGAGTAAAAGCTAAATTAGCGTTTTACTGGTAAACGTTTTACAGTGCTTATTGCTGCAACCACACGTCTATTTTGCGCATGAGCAGTATCTGTATTGGCTTTATTAATTAAACGAGTCTCACCAAAACCAACTGTTGATACACGAGTACGATCAATTTGATATTGTGAAACTAAAACATCACCTACAGCTTTAGCACGTTGCTCAGATAATTTATGATTATAAGCAGCATTACCTTGCGATGAAGTATGACCTTCTAACTTCACCGTACTTTTCTTAAATGTATTTAAGAAATCAGCAACCTTTTTAATATCACTTAAATACTGAGAATTTACATCTGATTTATCATTATTAAAGTTTACAAGTAAACGTACAGATACTTCTTTTTCTTCATATACAGTACAACCTTTAAGATCTACTGCATATGCAACTTCTGAATTAACACAGTTGTCAGCTACATCATATACACCATCATTATCAGTATCGATAGGCGCTGCAGGTGCTGCTACTTGAGATACAGTAGCCGGCTCCACTTCTTTTTTTACAGCTGGTGATGCTTCACCAAAAAAGTAGTTGACTCCTAATTTAACACCCACATCTGTGTGGTTTTCATTTAAACCTTCATACAGATTTATTTCTCCTGAAAAAGCAACATTATCAGTAACAAAATGACGCATACCTAAACCAAGATTAACCATATTAAATGATTGATAAGCTTCCATACGTTTTAAGCCTGCAATGGCATATATAGAACTATCATCAAAATGATACAAAGCGTCAATACCAAAACGTTCAGCTTTACTATGGTCATTATTATTTTCAATATTAAAATGATGTAACGTGTATTCTAATCTTGCAGTCCAATAATCACTAAAGTTATAACCAAGCTCAATACCACCACCAAATGATTCGCCTAAATCTAACGTATCTGATGGATCTACATTATTCCAATCTGCCCAATAATGCTCACCAAAAACACCTACATATACCTTATCGGTAGCTTCAAGTTGTACAGCTTCAACTTGAGACGTTAAACTTAAAAGCCCTAAAGTAATACCACATGCTACTGTGTTAAGTTTCATTCCATTTTCCCTTTTATTTGAGTTACAAAAAAATATACATTATTCAGTTTAAATTAAGTTAATTTGTGATATTTTACCCGACCTTATTTCAGCGCAACGCCAAA
This sequence comes from Pseudoalteromonas sp. C2R02, assembly GCF_018860845.1. NCBI lineage: Bacteria > Pseudomonadati > Pseudomonadota > Gammaproteobacteria > Alteromonadales > Pseudoalteromonadaceae > Pseudoalteromonas > Pseudoalteromonas sp. C2R02. The sequence goes on from NZ_JAHKQC010000026.1 coordinate 105,594, forward strand.
TAGCTAAAACCTAATAAGCGCCAATACATATAATCAAAGAAATTGAACATTACATATGATTAAAAACCAGCGTCACGCTATTTATTATGCTCTTGCAGCCGTTTTTTTATGGTCGACTGTTGCAACTGCTTTTAAACTTGCATTGCAACAGTTATCACCTTTACAGTTAGTTTTTTATGCTTCTGTTTTTAGTTGGTTATTTTTATTAGGGTGTTTAACCAAAAACAAGCAACTCACTGAGATTTCCCCTACCTTTAGACGCAACAAAGCGCTCTACATTAAATTAGGTAGTTTAAATCCATTTTTATATTATTTAATTTTATTCAAAGCGTACGATTTATTACCTGCACAACAGGCACAAGCGCTAAATTATACTTGGGCAATCGCTTTAAGTTTATTAGCCGTACCTATGCTTGGGCAGAAACTCAGAAAATCAGATATCGCCGCATTAAGCTTTGCCTATTTAGGGGTACTTATTATAAGTACCAAGGGTCTGCTAACCGAACTTAACTTTCAAAGCCCTTTAGGTGTAGGTCTAGCCTTACTCAGTACACTTTTGTGGGCATTGTACTGGATTTATAGTACAAAAAACAAAGACAAACCAATTTTAAGTCTATTTATTTGCTTTAGTATTGGTTTACCTTTGATAGCGGCAGTAGTTACCTGGCAAAACGCTTGGATCATTCCAAGTATAAAAGGCACATTAGCCGCTTTATACGTTGGTTTATTTGAAATGGGCATTACTTTTGTTTTATGGCTTATCGCCATGAAAAAAGCAGAGAACACAGCTAAGGTTAGCAATCTTATTTTTATCTCTCCATTTATATCTCTGATTTTGATTAATCAATTGTTAGGAGAAGAAATTCATCCCGCTACTTTGGTAGGGTTATTATTTATTGTTACGGGTTTAATGGTGCAGAAGTTAGTAAAATAACTAGCTTCTAGCTAACAATAACATTGAAAAATTTATAAGCCAACGTTCTGATAAATAGGCTTATAAATCTCTTAAACTGATTATTGTTCACGCCAATAAATTACGCGGTCATTACCTCTGTAACGACCAAATTGAATTGTTGAACTTGGGTTGTCATCCGTATTATCGTTATTCCAGTCGAATTTCAAAAAATCTGGAACTAAAAATTCAACACCTATAGGAGCTATATTTCCTGCAGGATCTAATAATAAGCCTTCTCCAATTTTATATTCTCCATTTTCAAACTCTGAGCCTATATTTGTTACATCTCGTGTTGGTGAAGTTGTTAAGTCAATTAATGCATAAGTAGTACAACTATCATCTTTATTCAGTTTAAAAGTATTTGATAAATTATCCCAATATTCAATCTTCATAGGTACTCTTATTTTTTCAAGCTCGGAGCCGTAACTGTTTTCTAAGGTTACTCGACCATATCTAAATTTTAAATCATTAGAGTTTAACTTTTTACCTGTACAATTAGCACCTGCATTAGGGGATTCAATACATGCATTTCCATCTTCTGGGTTTTCATCTAAATCCTTTAAAGGTGAAGAATCAGGGTCTACTAGTTTTAATATTATATTAACTCCTAAATATGCTCCATCAGGATTACCCACAGCCAAACGATTAAATTTAGAGTTTTTTACTTCATCTTTATTAAATTTGAACTCTCCTTGATCCCAATTAGGAGTAGAATTTACAGCACTTAAACGTGCACCAAATGAACCAACTGCATTACTACCTGCTTCTTGGTAATTACCATTTTCTGTATTTTCCATAAAAATAACAGGCTGAGATCTCGCATAATTATTCTTATTAGTTGCACTATACTCGTAGTTTAACATGCGTACACCTATTGAATTTTGAGCTTCCAAAGTGTATTGAATCATGAAATCTTGATCCATATAAGTAAAGTTTGTGCATTCTTGGGTAACATGATCACTAACAGATGGAATTAATGAGAAGTGGTCCGGTACAAATCTGCCTATATTATTTTCACTTCCTGTGATTTTAGCCCCTACATCATCAGTTCTTGCCCAATTCAAATAATTGACAGGGTCTAAACTAGCATCAAGTTGCAAAATACCCACTTGATCCCATGCCACATTAAAATAGCTATTTGCTCCAACTTTAGATATACCATCCACAAATTTATATGTTTCAATTGTTAAGCTACCATCCTCTCCACCAACTGGCGCTTGCACTTTAGAAGTAATATTAGGCACTAAGCTAATACCGGTATCATCGTCATCATAATTGAGTGTGACATTATTTTCTGCATTTAAAGCTTGGATTTGAACTGTAAAGTTTTCACCTGTTTTTTTAAATAATGGATCAGTTGCATCATCTGCGTATGAGGGGTCGTCTGTTCCGTGATCATCATCTTTAATAGTAACAGTATAAGATTTTGGCCTAAATACGAACTCATTTGAATTACCCACCATATAATCAGACGAACCTTGTAATGGCGCTCGAACATTAAGCTTAATTTTCCCTGCATCGGCGTATTTTAGATTTGATATTTCAGCAATACCATTTAATCCAAAATCTAAATCAACAGAAGTAAAATTTCCCGAACCTGATTTTTCAATCGTTTCATTTGAACCCGAATGATTATCTAAAGTAAGATTCATACTTGTACAACTACCTGGATCTATACAGTCTAATTGAAATTCGATAGGCTTAATATTTGTATAAACTGATTGGCAAGCACCTGTATCTGGATTTTTTTTAATAGGCTGAATATAAATAGGCTCCAAAATCACTCTGCCAGATATTTGATCCCAAAAATCAACACTTCCATTGCCAGTACTATCAGTAAACCTTAAACCAACATCAGCAAACTCAATATCACAACCACTGCCACCACTTGAGTTAACACAAACCAAAGGGTTACTTGCTGTTACAGTTTCATTATCAACTGACAAAGTTAAAGTACCTACAGTTGTTTGACTTAAACTAACTGTAGTCTCGCCAGTGAAAGTAGGGGTAGATTGTGTAACACCATCAGCTTTAAAGTCTAATGTAGTACTAGAACCATAAAGATTAGTACAGCTTGAATCTTCACAAGCTTTAATTGTAATTGTTTCAGCTTCACATGTTAAACCTGCGCCATCATGCTCTATGCGATAATGATCAAGCACAGAACCACAATCACGCGTATCAGCCATAATACTTGCAACATCTGATTGCGATAAAAATCGGTCAAAAACCCGAACTTCATCGATAGAGCCGTCAAAAAATCGATTCCCAAAACCTTGATCTTGGCCAACTTGAAACTTATCGTTATTTAACGTTAAAGTACCAGGCTCATTATCATTTGCTAAACTCACACCGTTAACATAAATTCTTTGCTCACCATCTTTGTAGGCTATCGCTAAATGATACCAACTGCCAACCGTAATATTGGCACCACTGGTACGTAACTGCTTATTTCCACCACCCCACCACCAAAAAACCTCCCCATTACTATCAAGGTGGAATTCATAATTTTCATCTTTTGAAATGATAGACTTTAAATTACTACCACTTGGTAAAACATCAGCATTAACCCAAGCAGTAACTGTCATCTCTGATGCTAAACTCACTAAAGAGTCATCAGTATCGAGTTGAACATAAGAATCAGTACCATTAAATTCACCATAACGACAAAAGCCAGGCGTACCAGATATAACTGGTGAAGTATTTTCAGTACTGGCATTATAAGATGTTAAATGTAAGTCATTGTCTGATGAATCTTTAACATCACCAGCAGAACCATTCCAATCTAATTCATCAAATCTATATTCTGCAACAGGTACTAAACCACATACTCTAGCTGAACCATCATAGCCTAACCCTAAGTTTTGATTATCATAAATAGTCGTAATTTGAGCTGAGCTCAGAGGTCCATCAAATATTAACAATTCATCAACTAAACCTTCAAAATCATATCTATCATCCAGCCCTGAACTTGATTGTTCTTGTCCTAATATAAATTTATTTATATTTAGCGATGCTGATGAATGGCTAACACAACCTTGCAATACTTTGTCTCTATATAAGCAGTTTTCAGTTCCTGAACGAGTCCATACAACATGATGCCAAGTATTATCGGCAATACTTGCAGTGGTGAAGTTACCATTTGAATAGTTTTTAAGGTAAGGTTGAAAGTTAGTTGGACTGTTAAACCACATAACTAATTCATAATATGCGCTTGAATTAGCTCCAGAAAAAATACTTTGCCCTGATGTATTGTTCGAGTTTAGCCAAAAAGAAATTGAAAAATCAGACATTCCGTTAATGGCTTGTGTACTCAAATCGATATAATCTGAAACTCCTGAAGCAGACAAATCAACTGCATTACACAATTTACCAGCAGTTGGTTGTGAACCATATGCTATACCATTAAAACCACTAATAGAATCTACAACTTGATTTGCAGCACCATTGACCCAACTAGCAGCATCAAAACGATATTCTGATATTGGAATTAAAGTAACAAGGGAATCACACATAGCTAAGAAATTTGGCGTTGTTACTTTAGAAGCATCATATGTTACTGTAGAAGGGTTGTTTATTGAAACATCCTTACCTGTAACTGAACCCGATATTAATGAATCCTTTTTTATTTTAATATCTTTCTTTGAATACATTGCTCCGGTAAAGTTTAGCTCCTTTTCTGCTTCTATATTTTTATACCCAATTAAAATCAACTCACCTGCGGCATCATTTATATGAGAGTTTTCCTTAATATCAATTTTATTTTTAGCGTAAATCCTAACAGTACCACTACCTGTAATTGCAAGTGTGGTATCTTTTTCTAATTTTAAATCCTTTATCCAATAGTCTCCTGGCAAGAAAACGACTGTAGCACCTTCTTTTATTTCTAATTTTTTCATTCGATATTCACTAGATAATGTAGTGAATTGAACAATTCCACCCTCATCGACTACAACATCTTTATACTGCCCAGCAACTAAAGCTAAATTCCCCCCACTTTTGTCTCCTAAAGCGTTCGAACTATTTTTAAAGTTTTCTAATGTTAACTCAGGCCCCCAGTCTTGACTTGCCCCAGGAAAAACATCTAAACAAGCCGCTGAGTATGCTTTCTGTATGGATAGTATAAAAAGAACAGCAGATAATAATATTGCAGTTACTACATTATTTGCTTTTATCATTAACATAATCCATTAATTAAGCTTGAAAGTATTACTTAAGTTTAGATGTAGCAAAAATATAGAGCAATAGTTAAATTACTGAAATTAGAATTTAATAGTATTTTTAATTAGTTAGCTCATTTAAATGGAAGTGTTTAAAAGTTATTTTTGAAGTAATATGAATTAAAAAATTCTAAACTCAACTAAAACTTAGCTAAGTTCAGAACCTTATATTACTTATATAAAGCGCAAGCCAATAAATAGAACTACTGCTCTCGCCAATAAATAACGCGATCATTACTCCTAAAACGACCAAATTGAATATTTGATTTCGGATTTTCATCAGGCGTTAAATTATTATCATCCCAGTCAAACAATAACCAAGCAGGTGTAGCTGTATACTCAATCAAAAAATTGCCTTGTTGCTCACCTTTTAAAGGCGCAACAAAAAGCCCTTCTTGAGATCCATATAAACCTGAAGCTAATTTTGTATCCGAGCCTTTTATTAAAAAATTCAAATTAGGCGTAGTTGGTGATATTTGACTTAGACTATTACTATAGTCAGTACAGCTATCTGCTGAATTTAATATAAACTTAGCTCCATCCCAGTATTCTGCTCTCATAGGGATTTGCATTTCATCAAACTCAGAACCATAGCTATCTTGCAATGCTAAACGACCATATCTAAAGTCTAAAGAACTTGAATTTAGTTTTATTCCAGTACAATTAATAGGGCTACCACATGCTGTTTCATTCGCATTTTGATTTAGATCTGTACTTAAAAAGTTAACACCGTCGGGATCTAGTATCGATAAAATCAAATCACTTAATGCAAAGTTACCATCTTGATTAGTCGTTTTAGCCAATACAGAATTATTTGAGCTGGCAACTGAAACGGTGCCTAAATTCCAACTTGAAGTAGGGTAAGTTAATCGATTCCCAAAATAACTTGCCGGCTGATAATCACTACCTGAAATATCGTCATTTTCAATTTCAATGTCTATTACACCTTTGTCAAAACCACTGTCCTTGGTGTAATTTTTAGTTACGCCACCAAGTATATTTTGAGCTTCTAATACATAGTTTGTTGTGAAACTTTGCCCCATATAAATAAAGTCATTACATTCTTTTGGTTCTTTAAATACATCAGAACTAATTAATTTAAAGTGACTTGGAATAAATCGACCTATATTGGCTTTTTCACCTGCAATTGAACTTAAATGAGATAAATACCCACCTGAGGCTAAGTTGGCTTTTAATTTAATAATGCCAACCTCGTTCCAAGAGGTTTTATAAACCGCTTGCCCAGCACTAAAATCATTAACTACCACTTCATTCGCTAATACACCGTTTACACCACCATCAGCTAACGTAGGTGCTTGCAAGTCATGACTTAAACTAAACTTGTTTAATAGATCGATGTCTGCTGCATTAAAGTTATCTGTAATAACTCCGTCAGCATTTAACGCATTTATATTAACGTTAAATTCTTTACCAGCCGTTTTATAAACAGTGCTATTAGCGTCAACGGCATTTGGATTATCTTCAGCAAACACATCAAATTTTGCAGGTATAACCACAAATGAGTTTGACTCCCCAGCTACAACAGCGCCTGTAGGAGCAGTAGCTTGAGCCGATAAACTAATCTCACCTGCATTTCTGTAATTTAACCCCCCTAAGTGTGCCAAATGATTATTCGAAGCGTCAAAATTAACAGAAACAGCAGTATAAGCATCTTTAATTGTATTTGAACCAAGTGTAAGTCTCATTGCATTATCCGTACTACACACTCCAGGAGTATTACAGTTTAATTTTAAATCAATTGTTTCACTGCCTTCAAAAGCTGTTTGACATGAACCTGTTACAGTATTTTTTTCAACTGATTTTAAATAAATATTATCTGAAGCGACAGCTGATATTTGGTCAGGAATATTCAGCGTATTACCACTGATATCAGTAAAAATAAAACCAGAATCTTTAAACATAGTTTCACAAGTAACCTCACTATTGCCAATGAAACATTTTAAACCTGCGTCAGGATTTGCGCTATCAAGCCTATAACTCACTTTACCTGAGCTGCTTTGACTAAACTTAATATCAGTACTTCCTGAGGTAAAGTTAAAAGCCCCATTCATAATTGGGATATTTGCATTATCTAGCCAACCAATATTTGGTGATAAATCAATTGCAACATTACCAGCAAATAAATTACAGCTGCCATCTGAATTACTGCTTTCACATGCTTTTACTGTTATAGGAAATGCCTCACAGGTAAAAGCAGCGTTATTATTAGCATCTAACTCTAAACGATAATGATCAACCTGCTGCGCACAAGTACGACTGTCTGTCATGATATCTATAATATTCTGCTGAGATAAAAACTGGTTATACACCCTCACTTCATCAATTGAACCGTTAAAGAATCGACCTGGATGGTTTTGATCTTGTCCAATTTGAAATGGAGAATTGTTCAGGCTCAAAGCTCCAGAATATGTTCCAACGCCCCTCGAAACACCATCGATATAAATAACTTGCGATCCGCTTTTATAAGTAATCGCAATATGATGCCAAGTATTTTCTTTTATATGATTACTCGATGTAATCGCACCATTTGACCACCACCAGTTAATTCCACCATTTGAAGTGACATGAAATTCATAATTACTGTCTTTTGAAACTATGGTCTTTAACTCATTTGGAAATTGATTAATATTAATCCATGAAGTAACAGTTAACTCACTAGTTATATCAAAATTATTTGATGATAGTTCTAAATAACTGCCATTATCTTGTCCATTAAACTCACCATAACGACAAAAGTTGCTACCATCTGGCATTGAAGGTATAGGATTTGAATAGTCAGTTTGCGCATTGTGGGCTGTTAAGTCTAAATTATTAGATGTTGAATCTTTAACATCCGTTGTATTATTTCTCCAACTAGATTCATCAAAACGGTATTCAGCTATCGGCTCTAAAGTAGGACATATTCTTTGTGTTCCATCCCAGTTTTTACTATTTCCTATATTGTTTTTAATATCATTTATTTGCTCTTTACTCAGCACTGCATCAAAAATAAGTAACTCATCTAAAAGCCCCTCCCAATCTTGAGATGAATCATAACCTCCTAACAGGCTATCTTGCTCTTGACCTAAAACCAAACCCGCAATTTCGAGTAACTTGTTATTATTATCATGAGTCACACAACCTTGATTCACTCCGTCATATAAAAAACAACTTTGATTAATTGATGCTTTTCGAGTCCATACGAGTTGATGCCAGTTATTATCACGCATATTAACGGTTCGATTTAGCTTAGTTGATGTATCAAATGGGGACTCAGCTATTGTTGGCCAAAAGTTATTATTGTTGTCAAACATAAAAGTCGCTTCATTAGCGCCTAAAGAAGATCCATCTTGCGCTGCAGATAAAATAGTAGAGTTACTTGTTGAGCTAGTTTTCCCCCATACAATGATTGTAAAATCAGTAAGCCCATCCATAGCTTGCGGGTTTATTTCAATTAAATCAGAGCTTGAACTATTAGTTAAATCAGCAGCATTACACAACAAACCATCTACAGGAGAAATATTAAAAGCAGTTGCGTTATAATTATTATCTGAGCTATCTAATAATGTATTTGTGCCGGAGTAATTTAATTCGTCAAATCTCAAATCTAAAACGGGATCTCTATCACAACTTTCAATTTTACGACTGCTGCCATCATCATACTCCAACCCTTGTGACTCATTTTGATATGCATTTAATATTAATGAACTTGCCATAGCACCATGTGATAGCCTCAATTCATCCATCAAACCAACAAAACTTTGTGATGATGAAAAGCTACCTCCATAACTATCTTGCTCTTGCCCTATCACAATAGCGCTATTGTTAGTTACAGATAAAGTACCTGATGAACTAGGTGTATCACACTCTTCTTTACTACCATCAACATACAAGCATATCTCATCGTTTTTTCGTGTTAAAACAATTTGATGCCATTGGCCATTCGTTAATTTTATATCACTTTCTAATTCAATTTTTTCATCTTTAATTTTGACAACAACTTCATCATCCACAGATAAATGAATTTCTAATTCATCATCGTTTTTATTTTTACCTAAAGCATGAAATATTTCTTGTTGTTCTTCTTCTTCAGAAGTATTTATCCAAACAGAAAAAGTAAAATCATCTAAACCATCAACGACTTCTTTTGGTACCGATAACCAATCATTAGTGTTTGAATCTGTAAGGTCAAGAGAGTTTCCTATCATGCCACCTGTTACATTCGAAATTCCATTAGCAGAAGCATCATAATTCCCTAAAGCATCATCTCCAATATCATCTATATCACATGAATCAAATTGATATTCAACGATAGGTTGTACAGTAACTTCACAAATGCCATCAAAATTTTCACCTGTTGGAGTTTGATATTCTATTGATGAATCATTCCTCAGTATGGACATTACACCAGAAGAAAACGCCCCTTTAAATTGAGTGTATTCACTCAGTTCAACTCGACCATTCTTTGCATAAACAAACGCACTAAATGAAGTTGAATAAGGGATCACATCACCACCAACATATAAAATTAAATCATTTGCATCATTATTATTTTTAATTTCATGACGTAATGTTAGAGAGCCATTTTTAACATAAATGCGTGTTGGTCCCATAATACTCAAATTTGATTGTGTTAAATCCAAAGAGCCTGATTCAAATAAATAATCACCGCTTAGCTCGCCATTAGCCTCTATCGTTCTTTTTGGATTAATAAATTGAGGTTCAGGTAAGAAAGCTGAATTTGTTCCTGATTTAACACAATCACTACTATTACAGCTTGAACCGGAGTAATCGTAAAGCCATCTAGAAACTAATACATTAGAGTTTTGATTGGTTATCTGTGAATTAGAATAAATATAGGCAGCTTTATTATTGAAAGTAGATAATGCGGAAGGAAATACATCTTCACATTTGGGTAAAGCGGCTTTACTAATAAATGAAAATAAAACAAGAAATGGGATTACAAATAAACTAATTAAGTGTTTTAGCTTCAACATTTATACTCCTTTGAGTTTGCCAAAAGTCTTTGCGGCAATCATCGCCTGCTGAACAACTATTTATTGGGCAAGTTGCGCTGCTAGTGAGCCTAAATACAGTTACGGAACCTAAAGGAACTGATGAATCAGGAATTCCCCCAGTTGAAGTACATGCGATGGTATAAGTACAATTTTTTAAAAAGTCAGAACTACCAAAGTCTAAACCTATAGCTTGATCTACATTCGCACATGAGGAATTACCACTCAAAGGAAATAGCTCAACCAAGCTTTTTTCTATACCACTTTGAGCAGCCAAAAAAGCACGTGCACCATAATACTCAACTGCATTATTATGCGCAGAGCTAGATAAAATATTCACTAAAGCTAAACCTAACGCCAGCATTAAAATAGCTATGAATAAGGCACTCATAAGCATACTGCCCGCTTGTTTTTTAAGACTTTGCATTACGATCCTAATTAAGTTGCACTTTTCATTTATAAACACAAGGCATTTAACAGCTATTACCAAGCTCTAAGATAAATAATGGCTTTAGTTTAATTCAACATTTACTTCTAAATTACTTTTGTTAGGCTAAAGCCCAACCTACAAAAAAACATTCAGATAGATCTCTGAATCTAATATAAATCGCAATTATTTACCTTGGTCATTTCCGAAGTATTTTATCGAAAATTTATTATTAAACTTTCAGCCATTGAAATCTTACTTTCAATAAAAGCAAATCATTTATTAAGTATAGATAATACCCTTTATCTTAAATAAATTATGATCAAAATTGTTACTAAAATGAATTTTAATGATTTAAAAACACACTAACAATCAGGGCACATTAGGTAAATGAATTTCATGATTAAATGAGACTGTTTCAGTGCTATTGAACCCCATTTCACTGCGAATGTTCACCACTGAGTTTCGAGTAAGGCTTGCAGTGTTATAGTTGAAAAATGAAGTATTAGAAGCTGAATTTTGAATAAACTGCCCTAGTAAAACACCGGTCACACCACCAATTTGATTACTTGAATTAGGCATAGATTGCGCTGTTTGAGAATTATACCCTTCAAAACGATATAGCTTTGTATTATCAATACAAAAACTGACAGGATTATCAAGTACAAAAAGGCGCTTTGTTGGTGATTCTATGGTTAGTGCGGTAGTTACTTCCCATGTTGAAGTGGGCACCCCAACAGTTATATCGCTCAGCTCTGAAACTCTTTTATCAGCTTTTGTACGATTATAAACATCGTCAGCAGTTAAAGCATAAACACTCAACCAATCATTAGGAGCAACATTATTTTGAGGTGATACAACAGTGAAAGGATCGTCAGTAATATTACCTGTATATATTGAACTTGCTTTAAATGGCGTAAATTCTAAACATTGCTGGGCACTACAGTCAGTTGAACATTTTACACGCACTGAGTGAGGCGTTGCATGTCGTAATTCTCGCGTTAATCTCGCTAGCATAAAACGAGATTGCGCAACCGCTTCATCTCGCTCTGTTGCTTCTGCATAAATTTCAGCACCTAGTGAGAGATATTGCACTGTCCCTATGCTTACAATGCCTAAAATAATAATCACTAAAATTAATTCAACTAAAGTGAAACCACCCGATTTTGTAAATTCTGTATTTGAAGGTAAAATTTGAGCCTTACTTTGCGCGGATAAATCCCCGCCTACGGGTCTACTTTTAAAGTTGGAAAGCATTAATAATTCCCCTTATAAGCAGAGAAACCATAAACTTCATTATTACTTGCTGTGATAGTTACTGTGATCAATTTCGCTATTTTATTCGTATCTGAAAATGTACCATCAAAGTCATCATCATATAAAACCGTAATTTCAGCTGTAAAACCCTTATAATAATCAGATACATCTTCTTCTAAACTATTTTTAAAATCAGAGTAATTCAAAGTTAAATCATGATAATCATCTACATCATTATAATTGACTCGAGTCTGTAAGCTAGAGCCTGTGCAATCCGGTGCTGTTATCGCATTATCTAAACAATCCGCACCAAAATCAGCTGTTTCAGTACAAGTCACACCATTTTCACCACAACGATTCCAAGGCGGACTACGATCTGACTCTTCATCAAATGATTTTGCTAAAATTTCATTCATTAAAGCCTGACCCAGCTCAGTTGCACGTATTTGCACAACAGGATCTGCGCTTTGTCTTGCTTGTGGCGCTAATAAACCTGTAATGATTGTCATAACTATGGCTAGCACCACCATGCCCAAAATCAGTTCAATTAAAGTAAAACCTGCATTTTGCTTCGCATTTTTATTTTCATTATGCATCGAGGTTAATTTTTTCATACTACGTTTACTAACTAGCGACTCTATATTTTTCGTTGTTATATCACTACCTACAGCCACTGTTTTAACATGTGATTTAACAACTGCCTTAACATTGCAATTAACAGCCATAGATTGCACCCTCGCCAGATATGCAAATAGCGACTTCACCTACTGTAATTTTACAGCCCGTAGAATTACAATTCCCAGCATCTAAAGTTGGGCGTCCTAAATCATCAAATTCAATTTTCGTGAAAGTGGAGCCTGCTGCATTATCAGCATCAAAAGTGATATCAGTACGGCTGCTATCTAAAGTCACAGATAAATAATCAGGGTTGTCTGCTGCATTAGCAGTATTTGAACAGGTATTCGTATCTGTAATAGGAGAAGGGGGTGCAATTAAATCAGCTGAGATAATAAATTTATGACATTTTGCATCGCTAGTCATTTGCATGGCGCGCAACTGCATGGTTCTTAAAGCCGACATTGCTTGATCGCGCGCGGTATAAGAGTCAAACAAATCTGGACCAAAAAATTTGGGGATCACTGTCACAGACAGGATCCCCAAAAGAACTAAAGTAATGATTAACTCGATTAAGGTAAAACCTAGTTGATTATTTAGTCCTAATAATCGAGTTTTCATTTAAACTTTATTAACAGCCGGTTGTAACTGTAGTTACTGCTGCTGCTGCATTTAATGTATTTGGAGTACCTGCTGTTGTAGTTGCTTGAGTATAGGTAATATGACAATTACTTGAAGTGTCACCACCCTGAGGAAATATACTAATAGATTCAGCCCCTGCTGTTGTAACTAAAGAAAAATCAAAGTCACCTGTAGCTGGGTCATCAGCAGCGTTCGTATTTAAATTAATATCAGTTGCTGCAACAATAGAAGCTCTAGTTGCAACAGGGTATCCCCACTCAAGAGTAATTGCTGAACCACCATCAGGAGTTATAGAGCCAGATTCTTTTTTATTTTCACCATTAATAATAGATTTGCCATAAACAATATTAACAGCCGATGAAAGTGCACCATCAACTCCTTGAAGTGCCGATTTTTGCGCATCACCCTGTAAATCTAAAAATTTAGGCGCTGCTGTAACAGCTAAAATACCTAAAATTACGATTACAATAATCAATTCGATTAAAGTAAAACCTGCTTGTTTTTTGTTCATTAACTTCATAACGTTCCTCTTTTACTAATTTAACTCTTATGAAAGTTAATAAAAACCCATAAGAAATACTTAAAATTGATTACCAAATGGTAAATGTTTAACTACTTATTACTACATAAGCTAATCGCTTATATTACTAAACAAAAATCCATTTTGAATTTGTTACTTTAAAATGTTCGTCAATTTTTTATTTATACACATACTTAAACTTGATATATCAAACTTCATGCCATAATTTATCTTTATAAATTAAAGCTAAAAATAATCTTTAAAACTAATTAAAGACTAAAACCTGGCCAGTTTGTGGCAAGTAAGTAAAACCTTGACTGTTATTCTGTATTGTACCATCTGCAGGTATATCATTAATATCTAAAGAGTTAGTTAAATAATAAATACATTGATCATTACCTGAATTTTCATCTAATCTTATTAAATATCTATTTTCTTGTACATCGTCTTCTAATGCACCTATTGAGTTACTTGGCGCACTTTGCAATACATCATTAAATACTTGCTGACATTTCTCTTTAGTCATTTGAGTTGCGCGTGTATCGCCTTCAGTGCTGCGTGCTGTTGGGTAGCCAATAGTGCCATCTACACCCATTTGCAATGTATCGTATGTTACTAATGTTTTATTTGGCGCACCTGACTCGCCATTTGGTCGCCCTTCAAGCTCCCATTGTGCTCTAACAAGCCCTACAGCTGCGGCAAAGCCACCAGCAACGCCTTCAATTGAGGCCTCTTCAGCTTGATCTGTTACATCTAAAAAACGCGGTAAAGCAGTTGCGGCTAACAAACCTAAAATAATCACTACAATTATTAATTCAATTAATGTAAAACCACTTTGTTTTTTCATCATATTAATTTTACTTACCTTTAATGGACTGTTTTTTAGTAATTGCTTTTAAACACGGAGTTATATTTAATTATAGCCACATAACAATTAAAATAAAAACGACAAATTTTTAATCTGTAATAGCACTTACAACCATTCCGTTGTTTAAGTGATATTCAAAAAGTCTGTTTTTGCCCCTGAAATATATACATCCTGTTACATTATTCTTTTTATCAAACATAGCATCTATACGCAATGCTTTTAACACTTGCTGTGACTGCATGTTGAGCCATAGGGCTTTACAATCTACTTGTTTTGTAGCTTGAGTTTTACCATTTTGGCTTAAATTTATAGGCCAACCCACTTCATTTACAATAAAGCTCAACTCACCTTTACTCTTCAAATCTAAAGAGTCGATCAGTTGTAATGTAGTTATAGCGTTTTTACTTTCTAGCCACTTACCATGAATTTCACTGACACTTTGAGAAAACTCAGCAACAGATTGATTATCTGTTACTTTATCGACAGAATCTAAAAAATCAATCATATATCGACTAAAATGACCAAAAAATACAATAACTAATATAAAAAACACGCTAACATAAAATAATTTCCATTTATGCGGCTTGTGATCAAAGTTAGTTTTATATTTAGCCATATAAGTTAACCTTTTATTGTTTGCACAACGCTAAGTTAAAATTATAGTTACATTTTTAATTTCATGCTTTTAATCATAAACGATAGATCGACTCCCAATAAAACGTTTCGGGAATGACTATCTATCTTTAACCTTTAATTGCTGACATCATGTCCCGTATTGAGAGGTGAATTTACCTAACTCTCTCTGCAACTTAACCTTTATGAATACTAACCTTTTATTGCTGACATCATATCCCGTATTGAGAGGTGAATTCACCTAACTCTCCCTGCAACTTAACCTTATGAATATTAAACTTTTATTGCTGAAATCATATCCCGTATTGAGAGGTGAATTTACCTAATTTTCTCTGCAACTTAACCTTTATGAATACTAGCCTTTTATAGCTGACATCATATCCCGTATTGAGAGGTGAATTTACCTAACTTTCTCTGCAACTTAACCTTTATGAATACTAAACTTTTATTGCTGAAATCATATCCCGTATTGAGAGGTGAATTTACCTAATTTTCTCTGCAACTTAACCTTTATGAATACTAGCCTTTTATAGCTGACATCATGTCCCACATCGGTGTAAATATACCTAGAGCTAATACAAGTACCATGCCTGCTACAATAGAAATTAATATGGGTTCTATTTTGGCTGTTAGGCTTTTTAAATCAAAATCGACTTCTCGTTCATAAAACTCTGCTGATTCCTGTAGTAGCTCATCAACTTGACCTGTTTCTTCACCTACGGCAACCATTTGCAATACAAGCTGAGAAAACAAACCACTGTTACGAGATACCCTCAACAAGCTTTCGCCTTTTTCTATGCCACGACGCATATCAATGACTTTATGAGCCATATGCGCATTGTCCACGGCTTCTGATACTAAAGTAAGCCCTGTTGTCATAGGTACACCTGAGCGTAATATCATAGAAAAGCTGCGACAATAGCGAGACAGTAACGATCGCTCAATAATACTGCCCACTAAGGGGATTTTTAATTTAATACGATCCCATTTTAATCTCCCAACTTCAGAGGCGATGTAGTTACGTGCAATCACACCCGTTGCTGCCATGCTACCTAATACCGCGCCCCAATAATTCACCATAAAATCTGAAGTAGAAATTAGAATACGCGTCATCAAAGGCAATTCTGCATTGAATTTTTTAAACATATCCGCAAAGGTAGGAATTACAAAAATGTTTAAAATAAACATCGCTGCGACCAAAGCAAAAATTACAAAGATAGGATAACGCATCGCAGATTTTATTTGCTTTCGGGTTTCTTGCTCTCGTTCAAAATAAGTCGCTAATTGCTCAAAGGCATCTTCTAGCTTACCGGTACTTTCACCTACCATCACAATAGACACCATAAGTCGGTTAAATACCTTTTTATGAGATGCCATAGCAGTAGATAAATTTCGACCTTGCTCTAACTGCACAACTAAATCTTTGAGGGTTTCGCTAAAGCGTTTATGGGTTGTAGTTTCGGCTAATCCGATTATTGCTCTAATAATCGGAATACCGGCTTTCATTAACGAGTACATTTGACGAGAAAAAATTATTAAATCTTCTAAATCGACTGGTTTTTCAAATAAATCATTAATATCAAAACTAGCAGAATCGGATGATTTTTTTGTTTCAACAATGCGCATTGGTATGCATTGCTTTTTTAATAAACTATCAGCCGCTGCAGCTTGGTTTGCTGCCTCTAAAGTGCCTTTTATAAGTTTACCTTGACTATCCTTAGCCTGATAAGTGAAAAATGCCATCTAGAGTGTGGCTTCCATAGTTTTCACTTCAATTTCAGGCATATTTTCAGCCACTCTAAATACTTCATCTAGGCTAGTAATGCCCTGTGTGGCATAAGCCAGCGCCATCATAGAAAGCGGTTCAAAATCGGGGTTATCTCTGGCAGCTTTGGCAAAAGCTTGAGTATCCGACAATCTCAATGCATCCATCATGGCTTCATTCATTTCTAATAGCTCAAATACACCGATTCGACCTTTAAACCCTGTATGATTACAGTTAGTACACCCACTACCTGTATGGTAATTATGGTTTTGCTCTTTGCCTTTGCTTAAATATTGGATCCAGGACTGCTCTTGCGCATCTGGTTGGTAGTCTACTTTACAGTTATCACATAAACGGCGTACTAATCGCTGCGCTAAAATCGCTCGAAGTGAGCTGGCCACTAAGTATGAAGGTGCGCCCATATCAATTAAACGCATTGCACTGGTGATAGCATCATTGGTATGCAGTGTAGATAATACTAAGTGACCTGTTAATGCACCACGTAAACCAATTTCAACTGTTTCTTGGTCACGCATTTCCCCCACCATGATGATGTCGGGATCTTGTCTTAATGTGGTTCGTAAAACACGCGCAAAATCGAGCCCTATTTTACTATTCACTTGTACTTGGTTTATACGACCAATTCGGTATTCAACCGGGTCTTCAACCGTAATAATTTTATTATTAGGCTGATTTAATTCACTTAATGCGCCATATAAAGTTGTTGTTTTACCAGAACCTGTAGGCCCAGTAACTAATATCATACCGTGCGGGCGTTTTAATGTTTCGCGTACACGTTTTAGCATACGATCAGGCATACCCGTTTGGTCTAACGTTAATAAACCCGCTGATTGGTCTAATAAACGCATTACAACCGACTCACCATGTTGCACTGGCATCGTTGAAACACGAATATCTAAGCTGTGCTTTTTAACTTTTATATTAAAACGACCATCTTGCGGTAATCGTTTTTCAGAGATATCTAATCCTGCCATTAGTTTTAATCTTAAAACTAATGCAGAAGCAATCGCAACCTGATTTAAAACACTCTCATGTAATATGCCATCTATACGTTGGCGAATACGCAATAACCCATCATCAGGTTCAATATGTATATCTGATGCACGCATTTGCGCTGCATCTTCAAAAATAGATTGCAATAACTTAACTACGGTTGCGTCTGAGGTATCATCATCAAGTGCATTTAAATCAAACTCTTCTTCGTCTTTATTTTCTTCTTGAAGTTGACTGGCGAAGTTTTCTATATCTTGTGTTCTACGGTATAAATTATCAAAAGCCGACATCATTTGGCTTTCTTGAACAACCGCTAATGCAATTTCTTTTGGTGCAAGCATAGGCGCTAGCTGATCTAAACTACTTAAATCTGCTGGATCACTCATCCCCAATAAAACACTGTCACCTTGGTCTTCTATTACGAGCGCTTTAAAACGACGGGCAAATACTTCAGGTAATAAATTAGCGATATTTGAAGGTATTTGTCTTTGAGATATATCTAAAAATGGCACATTAAGTTGTTGTGCTAAAAAGCGTAATAGCTGCGGCTCACTAATGACACCTTGATCAATTAAGGTGGCACCCAATTTACGACCTGAAGCTTTTTGCTCTTTTAATGCGTTTAATAAATCTTGTTCTTCAATGATCCCTTCATGAACTAATAGATCACCAAGTCGCATTTTTAGTTTAGGTCTGATCATCTTAATAGCTCTTATTTGTTAAATCATTTTTAGGGATACAAAACAACATTATATCAATCCAATTTTTGCAAGTCTTTGTTTTGCGTGGTTATGTGCATTAGGAGATAAACCACCTAACTCAATCGCTGTTAAATAAAAACGCTTAGCGTTATGGTAATTACCTAAAGCATCATTTGATGTTGCCAATGCTAACCACCACTTTGCCTCACCAGGCTCCAACTGCGTTAATTTACCAAAGCAATTTTGTGCCACTTTATGCTCACCTAATTGCTGTGAAGCTGTGCCTTTTAAAATCCAAAAATCAATATTGGCGCTCACTTCATATCGCTTCGATAAAACAGGTGCTACCGATTGGTAACTCCCTTTCTCTACTAATATTTTAGCTAACAAAATACGCCAGCGCATTACATCAGGGTTTAAACTTAAACCATGCCTTAATATAGATTCCGCTTCTTGTGATTGCTCTCGGCCATAATAAGCTGCAGCAAGTAAACTACGCGCTTCGATATGTAATGGCATTAAAATTAAGGTTTTATCTAAAGCTGCAATCGCATCTTCTATTAAACCAAATTGAAACGCTTCTTTACCTTGGGTAAACCAGTTCTCAGCACGCTCTCTTGTTGAAATTTTTCTGATTTTGGCTACTGATTTTGGCTTATCTTTAATAATAGCCGATGGTGGTCTTACTTCTTTTTCAAGCGCTATTGTCTGCTGTTCTGGTTCTTTAATTGACTCTTTAACTTGCTCTGAAGAAGCTAAAGGTTTTAGTGTTTTTTCAATTTCTTTTTTAGCAATATCAGCTTCAAGTGTTTTGATGCGTTCTTGAGCTACCTTTAAAGCCGATGTTTTCACTTTTTTTAAGTCTGTATCATCAGATTCAACACTCTTTTTTTGCTTATCAACTGCTTGACTTATTTTTTGTGGTTCAAATTTTTGAACCTGTGCAGCTATAACAGGCTCATTTTGCTGTTTGCTCGGAATAAACCAGTATGCACCAATGGCTATGCTTACAGCCATTGCTACTAGACCTATACGTTGAAATAACTGAATATTATTTCTAACATTTTCTACTTTTACTGTTGGATC
The DNA here is from genome assembly GCF_018860845.1 of Pseudoalteromonas sp. C2R02. Taxonomy (NCBI): domain Bacteria; kingdom Pseudomonadati; phylum Pseudomonadota; class Gammaproteobacteria; order Alteromonadales; family Pseudoalteromonadaceae; genus Pseudoalteromonas; species Pseudoalteromonas sp. C2R02. The sequence continues at coordinate 125,312 of NZ_JAHKQC010000026.1, forward strand.
TAAATAGAGCGCATCATTTGACTCTCTATGCTCAATGTCTTTGAGCATTTTATTTATTACGCTCATAAAACTTGTCTCCAAATCCAAATACCAGCAACAAATGCCGACACCAAAGCCGTACTACCAATCAACCAATAGTTATTATTCTCAGTACAATCTTCAGTATCTTTTATGGCTGCTTGTATATGTTTTGCCGTTAACTCTTGAGCACCTTCGCCAAAAGCTTGCAGTAATACCTTATGGCATAATAAGTTAACTAATCTAGGTATGCCTCTACTGGCTTTTGCGATTTGCAATCCTAAGTTATTTGAAAAAAGCTTAGGTGAGTTATTGTTATCTGCTACGTCTTTAGCCGCTACCATGAGCCTATGTTGAATGTAGTGAACCACTTCAGAGCCATTCATAGGACGCAGGTTATATGAAAAACTAATTCTTTGACGTAATTGTCTTACCCTTTCATTTGCTAACTTTTCATCAAGCTCAGGCTGACCAAATAACACAACCTGTAGCAGCTTTTTACTTTCGGTTTCTAAGTTAGTAAATAAACGTAAGGCTTCTAATGTATCCCAACTTAAACACTGTGCTTCATCAATGATTAACACAACCGTTTGACCATTTTTATGAAGCTCTAACAATTTATGCTGTATTTTTTGTATCAATGCCTGCTGATCTAATTGATCATCTAACGCTAAACCTAGTTCACTTGCAAAAGCCCAGCGTAACTCTTCAGGGTTCAAATATGAGTTGGGTAAATAGGCTGTAACCATATTCACCATATTTTTAGGTAAACTATTAAGCAACTTACGGCACAATAAAGTTTTTCCGGTGCCAACTTCGCCCGTTACTTTAATAAAGCCTTCGCCCATATTTAATGCAGTAAACAATACCTGCATTGCTTCATTATGAGGCTCTAACGCACAAAAAAACTCAGTATTAGGCGTTAAAGAAAATGGCATTTCTTTAAGGTTAAAAAAACTTAAATACATTTAGTTAGCATACCAACTTTTTAATAATTGCATTGAACGCTTTTGCTGTTTTTGCCAAGAGTCAGCCATTACGACCGTAGGTTTAATTAAGATCACTAACTCTTTTTTCTCTTGGCGTTTACGAATACTTTTGAATAAATTGCCTAATACAGGCAAATCGCCTAATAAAGGTGTTTTAGATTCTTCATCTGTTGTCACTGTTTGCATTAAGCCACCAATCACTACGATTTCACCAGAGCCCGCTCTGATAATAGTATCTGCCTCACGAATATTACTTTGTGCTAATGGTAATATGAATTCTTCGTTATTGAGTGTGATCACTTTCTTTTGCTCAGCAGTTTCTGTTACCGAAGGATGTACATGTAAAATAACCGAACCATTGACATCTATTTGAGGTGTGACATCAAGCGCAATACCCGTGAAAAATGGTGTTAACTCAATTTCAGGCGTTGTGGTAGTTGAATTACCTGTCACTGTGGTACTTGATACTTCAGTTACAAAATATTCATCTTGACCCACTTTAATCACCGCTTTTTGATTGTTAATTGCAGTGACTCTTGGGTTAGATAGCATTTGCACGTCGCCCTGAGTTTCAAGTAAGTTAATCACACCAGAAAAATCGGTATTTTTAAAAGAAATACTGGTTGATCCGCCAAGTTCAGCAGCAATTGAATTTGTAGCAGCACCAACAGCAGATGTGCCAAAAGTAATATCTGTACTGCCAATATGCCCTATTACTTGTTCCCAGTTAACTCCTTGCTGGTAATCATCTTTAAGTGTCACTTCGATTACTTTTGCTTCTAATATGACTTGTCGTTGCAGGCTTTCTTCGCTTTTATTTAAAAAGTCTTTCATTGCTGCTATTTCACTTGGCAACGCATGAACCGTCACCATACTCGCTTGAGGACTCACTATCACGTAGCGGCCTTTATCTTTACCGACTAAAGATTCTAATGCTGTTTTTAATTCACCCCAAAAATCTGTATTAGAAGAGCTTTGAATATTAGCGCCGTTTAACTGAGAACCACCACCAGAGCCGCCAGAACCACTATCACTTGAGCTATTTTGGTTATTTACACTATTATTTAAGTTACCTGAACTCGATGAGCTACCAGCACCTTGATCGAACTGACTTACACCACCAGCAACAACACTCACACTAGAACTACCTGAGCGTTTCATCATTAAGTAATTTACAGCTATTGATTCTGTTCGCATTTTTGCAGGTAGTACCTGAACAACTTTACCTTCACGAAAAACATCTATTTCATACATGCGAATGATGACTTTAATTACTTCATCTAGGCTCACATCTTTTAAATTTAGACTTATTTTTCCGCTTACTTCAGGGTGAACAGCAACACTATAAGGGGTATCGTCGACAAGACCGACAAAAAAATCACGGATTTCAACTTCATTTGCCGCAACTTCAAAACGTTTAATTTCCAATTCTTTTGGAATTAATAAATTTGAGCTTACAGAAGTTAATAACTCTTGCGCTAATGCATCAGGAACAATATCTTCATCAACGTTTTTTGCATCACCTTCTTTAGGTGTTAGCTCACCTGTAATATGTGGTTGTATTGTGCTTTTATTATCTGTTATTTCACAACCGGCAATAAAACTGATGGCTAGCGATAAAATACTAAGTTGATATATTTTTTTAACGTTTAATTTCATAAGAGTAAAGTTCTAATATACGTTGTTCTGATCCTCGAGATAAGTAAACTTTTTTAGCTGTTATTTTAGCTATATTATATTCACCTACTTTCTCGCCCGCTTTATAAAGTTTTCCAGAAATAATCGCTTTATATCGACCATTTTTAAAAATTAAAGATTGAAGTCTTAATTCAGAATTTTTATTAGTTTCTGATTTACCACTTATTGAACCTGTTGTATTTCCACTTAATTTAGGGCGAGTTGGATCAATTAATTGCAAAGAATTAACTGTGCTCGCATTTACATTAATAGTACTGAATAAAGTCATCACTATTAAAAACACTAAATTAAAGTGCAATAAATTTCTCATCTGCACTCACTGTTGCTATTACCAATTTAAGTTCCGCTTTAGGATACTCCATAACCTGATATTGGAACTGACTAATAAAAAGCTTTTCTTTTATTTTTCCAAGGCTTTTTACATAATTTAATAAGCTAAAATAATCACCTACTATTGTAAGAGACATACCATGCTCATAAAAAGCAACTTCCTTATTTTGATTTGTTTGGCTATTATTTTTAGCATTGCCTTCTTTAGCTGCTTGCCCAATCACTACAGGCTTAACAGCCTCTAAACCAAAAGATTTTAACTGCAAAGATTGATTAACCTTGAGTAGCTGTTTTAGCACCTGAGCCATTTTATATGGCGGTATGAATCCCTGGCTAAATAGAGATAAATCTTGATCTATATTTTTAAGTTCTAATTTTGCTTGTTCTAACTCTTTACGCAACTGCAAAGTATAGTCTTGTGTTAAAGCATGGTTAAACATATCAATTTTAGTTTTAGCTTGCGCTAATGATTGATGATTTTGCTTAATTTGTTTTTTACTTTTAGCCATTTCATCATGTAAAGGTGTAATAATAAACCACACTATTAAATACAATATTAAAAATAGCCCTATGCCAAGCAGCATATACTTTTCGCGAATTTGTAATTGTGATACTTTTTCACAATACATTTCCCATTGTTGCTTCATGAGTTATCACCTTTTTTAGTGGTAGCGACACGAAACTCAATTTTTGACTGCTCGTCTACATGGGTAAATTCTAAAACAGAAAATGATTTCCCTGAAAAGAAAGCAGATTGTTTAAGCCCATCAAACCAATATGGTAATTTTGAAGGTGACTGAGTTAAACCTTTAAGCTCAATTTCATGATTCATAAATTCAAACTGAGTTAACCATACATCTGAATGATGAAACTGCGCTAAATCAGACATAACATCGGCATAGCTGATTTTATCTTCATTATTTTTTCCTGAAATATACTTAAGCATCATTTCTTTATGTTGATACTCTTTCTTAAGTTTATTTAATTGCTGAGATAAAAAAGTTTTGTCTTGTTTAACTGCAAGCGCAGCCTGTAACTCGTTAACTTGCGCAGTTTTTTGCGTAAGCTTTCGTTTTACTTGAGTTAATTCCTGAGTTAAGTCTTTATTAACATACATTAATATACTCATATATCCGATACAAAGTACGAGTACGATAGCCCAAGATAATGCGATGTTATTTAAGCTTAATGGGTCTTTAACTGGTCTTAATTCAGATAAATAGAGATTAATGCGTTGCTTCATTTTCACCTCCTATCATCTCCATTGCAGCACTAATTGCAAAGTGTAATGACTCATCTTGCCCAGCACAACAGGCTAGATGCCTTTGCAATGTTGTAACCTTAACCGGAAAGTGTACTTTTAACTGCTCTACTATTTGATCCAAATGGTCACTTGGTAAATATAGTTGCAGTGATTTTAATGGTGGTTGCTTTAACTGAGATTCAAAAAAATCAATGGAGCGTTGCAGCTCTAAACTAAAAGAGTCCAATAACCCCATAGATAAATCTTCTACAGACATTGTTGGCAAGCGAGAAAAACCTCTTAAACGTCGCGAAAATAGCAAGCAACCATCTCTTACTATTTGAATGCTAGGTTCCAGCCCTGCGTCTTGATACACAATTAAATGTGCTGAAGTGTCTACCTCTAATAAATTTGTTAATACAAACTCTTCACAGGTGATTAGCTCCAATTCTGCTTTGCTTTTGTGAACTGCATTGATGATAGGCATTAATAATGTTTTATTGGCAGCAAAAACAGATATTTTTTCTTGTCCTGCTTGTTGAATAGGGTTTTCTATAAAATCTGCAATAATGCTTTCAGCTGGAATTGTCACTAAATCTTTAACAGTCCAAGGCAGTGATTGTTTTATTTCCTCAACAGATAGGTTCGGTTTATCCATTTGCACTATTTGATATAAGTGAGAGGGTAAAACAATCGCTACTTGGGCATATTCTACATCAAGTTCGTCAATACATTGCGTGATTGATTCTGACAATTGCGAGTCATTAGTATACGAAACTGTTTTATCAGCCACCATTAACCACTGCTCTTGTTTAAACTCTAAGTTAACAGCTATGACTTTATCTAGCTGAACTACAAGACCAATATAATTAGTGTAACCTTTACCTTTATTTAAAAAAGGCAAACGTGAAAGAAGGTTTTTTATCATATATTTTTTATTATCACTCAAATAACATGACTCAGTTTAGATACCCAATAACGTAAATTATCAATTATTACTAAAAGATAGCAAGTAGTTTAAATATAAAGAATTTTCAAAATAAATTTCATACTAACAGAAACTATTATAGATCACATTTATGAAGAGGATATTTACGAGATAAAATTCAAATTAATATTAAATAATTACAAGTAATCACATTGAAAACGTAACAGTTACATTTTAAGTGTGTTTATTGAATATAAAACTTTTAATTTTAGGCTTTAGAAAACTCACTTAACTCCTGTAAAGGTTCACTAAAATAATGCCCTTGCGCACCAACTACTCCTAAGATTTTTAATACATCTAACTCCAGTTTTTGCTCAATACCAACGGCAAAAACAGGCAAGAAACTGTTTTTTGCAAACCCTATTATTTCCTTAACTTTTTTCTGTTTATTGATATCAAAGTTTATATTGTGCACTAAATTATAACTCAACTTAAATGACTTAATGTTATATTTAACAAATAGCTCCGGAGTTATTTTTTTATCTAAAATAGCACCCTCGACTTTATCTAAAACAATCGAAATATCATGCTGTTTTAATAAATATAAAGCGTGTTGCAATTGTATTTCTTTGTTGATTAAGTCCACTTCAGAAAGTTCTAAAAGAATATTTTTACGGCGCTTTGAACGCAGTAAAACATCAGAGAACCACTGAAAAAAACTCATATCTAACCAGCTTGATTGATATAAATTTATGCTGACATGTTGATAACTGGCCTCAGAATTAATCACATTCATCACTTGCGTTACAATCGCTTTATCTAGTAACAGCATTTGTTTTTTTGACTTTACGTTTGGTAGCAGCTGCGATGCATTCAGTAAACCTAAGGTTTCGTGTCTAATTCTAATTAATGCTTCATGCTGTAAAATATCACCATTAAAAATTGAAAAAACAGGTTGAAACAATAATATATAGCGTTTTTTTGCAATATAGTCTGAGATATCAGTAGATATTAAGGCAAGTAACTGAGTTTGAGTATGATTATATGAATAACGATAATAAGATAACCACTCGCTAGTTTTGCTGATCATCAGTGCAGACTGTGCCAGTTGATAAACCATCAATTGATTGGCTCCCGCATTAAAATCACATACACCCATTTTTAAGTTTTTGATTAAATCGTGCGGTTTATTTTTACCTGCTAATGAGATGCACTGCAATATCACTTCATGTAATCTTTGTATAAATAGCGCCTCGCTATCAGAAGGAGTTTTATTTAAGGTTAATGTAAAACTGGCTGTATTGAGTTTTTTAATAGAGACATTTTTCACCTCTGAAAACTGTTTAAGTAATTGTGTTTTAAGTATTGAAAAAAAAGCATGTGTTATTTCTATTTGAAACACCTCAATAATAGAAAATATTTTTTTATTTTTTGAGTCAAGACTTTGAATATTAGCTTGCTGCGCACCTAATAAAGAAACAGTTAATTTAGACTCAGATACGGGATCTTGCATTGGTTTTTCAAACACTTGGAGAGGATGTTTTTTTTGTTTTACAGTTTTTGAAAGAAATTTAAAAAATAACAAATCATAAAACTTTATAATAAATTCAAATAACTTTGCCATGAGATACTTTCAAAGTTTGAAGCAATAACATAAGTGTTGTTCAACAATCAGGGGAATTCAAGCAAAGCTATAATAAGTTTTAAATTTTAATCACAAAAAAACCTGCATAAAGCAGGCTTTTAATTCAGCTCATTTAAATAGCTAAAAATATGATTTTAGAAATGCACTTGTACACCCATAAATGGGCCTTTAACTTCTAGATCTGTTGAAATATCATCAACATCATCAAGTTCCATCACTAATGAACGGTAACCAAATTTAACGGCAACATCTACAGCCATATTATCAATCACTTCCCAAGCAACACCGACTTGAAAGTCTTGAATTTTACTATCGTCAATTGCTAATAAACTACCTTCAAAAAATACACTAAAGTCAGTCATAGGGATACCCACTTCAGCAGCAGCATAACCTAATGGCACATAAGCAGAAAAGCTTTCCTCTTCAGTTATCGTGGCTACACCATCAGTACCTGACACTGAAATACTACCGTCTATATCTTTAATATTAAAACCTAAATCAATTGAAAGTAAGTCATTATCAAAAATTTCATAATATAAAACATAATCATTATGTGATAAATCTGAAACAGTACCAGCTTCTGAATTTACTTGGAAAACGGTATCGCCAAACTTAAACCCTTCAGTTAAAGTTGTTGAACCCACAACTTCAAGTTCGTTATGTTTAATTTTAATATTTGGCACTAAAGGGATTGGATGCTCAAGCGCAACATAAAAACTGGTTAGTGTTTCATCCTCAAAATCAAAAGTTTCAAGATTATTTCCTTGAGCGAAACTACCTGTGGTTTGAGACTGCCAGCCTTCAATACCTGCATAAACACCTAAAATAGTATCAGCTTGTACAAGAGGCGCTGTTAAACCAGTTGCAACTAAAGCTGCTAACAAGTGTTTTTTCATAATTTATCCCTGTGATAAAAGTTCTGAAAGTTCAATTAAAGCGGCATTAGCTCTGGAAATATAATTCGCCATCACTAAAGAGTGATTAGCTCCAACTCCAAAACCACTACCATTAAGAATCATAGGACTCCAAACTGTATCCTGAGTCGCTTCTAACTCTCTGATTATTTGTTGTAAACTAATTTTAGCATTCTTTTTCTCTAATACATCAGAAAAATCAAATTCAGCCGCTTTTAAAAAATGCAGTAGCGCCCATGAAGCACCTCTTGCCTCATAAAATACATCATCAATCTGCCACCAAGATGTTTTTATTTGGCTTTGTTTTGGGCTATAAGTTGCTTGCTGCGCTGCGCTATCACCTGCTAAATCCGTATTAATACGATCTTGACCAACACTGGCGCTTAATCTTTGGCTTAAACTTCCTAATCTCTTTTCTGACTCTTTTAACCATTCTCTTAAATTATCCGCACGCGCATAAAACTGACTTGAATTAACAGTTTCATCTGCAATGCCATCACGATATTGAATTAAAAAATCTATACCTTTTTTATATTCAGATTCAGCACTTGGCCATGCCCAAGCGGTAGAGCTAATATTAAATTGTGGTTGCGCTTTTTTAAGTGCTGCATGCTCTGTTGATTGAGACTGGGAGCGACTAAAGTCTTTACGCATAGATAACGCTAAGTCTCGTGTCATTTCCAATGCACCGTATTCCCAAGCCGGTATATTATCCATCATCACCGAAGGTGGCATCATATCATTTGATAAATAACCACCAGGTTTATCTAATAATGTATTAGCGACTTCAATTAAGGTTGAAGTCGTAACATAACCTACAACTAATTTTTGATTTTTTTCATTTGCTTGCTGCTGCGCATGCTGTTTGACATTAAAAACAGCGGGCTCAAAGCTCCAATACACAGCAATAAAATAATTAAGTAATAATACACCTAATAGCCCAGCTGCTATTTTGCCTTTATGCTCTAACATATAACTTCCTTAATGATGGCTATGGTTTTGTTTTTCTTCACCGATCTTTACAACATCGGCAAGAATAGAAATAGGTTCACCCTTTGTAAAGTGAAGTGTTAATTTGATTTTATTTCCGGGTTTTGGAAATTGAACGGGCTTGAATAACATCAAATGTAGTCCACCTGGACGAAATTGCACTTGGCTATAAGGTTTTATATCAAGTGTATTTAACTGGCTCATTTTCATCATGCCATCAATAAATTCATGTTGATGAATTTCAACCCTTTGTATACCTGCAACTTCAGCAGAGACAAGTGTGCGCGTATCTTTAGTATCATTATCTAAATTAAAATAAGCGACGCTGTTGCTAGCGCCAGGTATAAATGCACGCACTTGCGCATCGATTATATTTGTATGCGCCTTAGCGATACTGATATTTAAAATACAAAAAGCAAAAATAAATACTAAACACTTCATAAATGTACCCAATTTATCTAATGAATATTTATTTTACCTCATCATATGCTTTGGCGCACTTATCTCATTGTATTAATTTGTATTAATGAGTTTTTCGTTAATAACGTGCTGAAGCAGGCTGTTTTTCTCCAATAAGTAGCCAAATTACTAACCCGATTAATAAAAATGGCCATAAAACAGCAACGCCACTAAAAAGTAACGCACCCGCAACAACTAACAAACTCGCTCCAATAATACCTGCAATACCTACAGCTAAAAATACACATACCGCGATCACGGCACAAATTGCAAAAACAACAAAAAGCACTATTGCGATAGATTCAAACCATAAATCATCTAGTTGAAAGTTAAATGGCCAGTGGATATGAAAATGCTCAAAGTGGAAAAATCCACACATGTATAAAAAACATATCAAGCCAATTATTATCAGTGTTTTCATAAAAGCTCCTAACCCCATCTCATTACGATTTGGGGCTATCAAATTGAAAAAGGCTAATAACGCTCAGGTAAAACCATCGCACCAACAAAGTATCCAATTAAAACTGCAACAGGAAACATGAAAAATAAAAGTAATGTCGCTAAACGTACACCCCAAACAGGAAAGTCATTACTTTTAGCTAACCCAGCACATACACCAGATATTTTTTTATTTAACTTATCTTTATAAAATGAATTTGTATTTCGATATTTACGCATAACTTCCCCCTATATTTATAAACTAAGCTGCCACTTTCTTTTTCAGTTCAGCTAACTGAGCTTCTATTTCATCATTTTTTTCAAGCTCTTCAAATTGTTGCTGTAAACTCGGTGCTTTTCCTAAATCATAAGATTCAACTTTTGCTTCAATCTCATCAACTTTTCGCTCTACAGATTCAAAACGCTCAAACGCTTTATTTATTTGTTCACTATGAAGCTGTGTTTTAACTCTTAATCGCGAAGTAACGGTTTCTTCCCTTTTAATAATGCTTGCTTGCTTTGCTTTTGCTTGATCTAACTTGGCTTGTAAATTATCCACATCTTCTTTTAATTTATTTAAAGCATCATCAACCTTTGACAATTCAAGCGTTAAACTCTCGACTGTTTTAGCTGCTTTACTTTTTTCGATTAAAGCTGATTTTGCTAAATCATCTCGTTGTTTTTCCAGTGCGAGTTCAGCTTTTTCCTGCCAAAAGTCAATTGATTGATTAGCTGAACTCAACTCTCTATTAAGCGTTTTTTTATCTCCTAAAAATCCTGCCTGCGTACTTCGAACTTCGACTAATGCTTCTTCCATTTCTTGGATCATTAGGCGCACTAGCTTTTCAGGATCTTCAGCTTTATCTAATGCTGATAAAACATTTGATTGAATAATATCTGTTAAACGAGTAAATACTCCCATAACCTTTCTCCTTGTTGATTAATATTTATTTTTTAATTTATATATCTATTACAAGTGCTGTGCCAACTAAGTTAGAACAAACCAAAACTCAATAAAAACAACAAGATAAAATTAAAACTTAAAAGTGTTTAGTAATTAACAATGCTAAAGCATTCTAACCAGTATAAATTTTGGTTAATTTAACCACTACAAATAGTCTAATTGACCAAGTGATTTAAAGTAGAATTTATAGTCATTTTTAGGTTCGAGGTTCGAGGTTC
>NZ_JAHKQC010000026.1:136280-163324 GCF_018860845.1 Pseudoalteromonas sp. C2R02
GTTCGAGGTTCGAGGTTCGAAAACATTATTTAAGATGTGTGTTTTTACGAGGAGTAATATGAATTTTTTAAGATTAATTTTGCTGGATAAAAAAAACAGAGTGAATATTTATGATTTTTGCAAAGTATATAAGTATTAAGATCTCATACATGTAATCACTTAAATAAAGTCGACATTGTTTAAGGCAACAACTTTAGACTATTACAGTTATGAGTAATAAGGCAACTTTTGAAATAAGTTAACACCTATATAGGTTGCAGCCATGCTTAATACTGGAATTAAGAATAATGTTAAAAGCGGAAATAAATCGAACATTGGGGCCACCTAATTTAATGTTATCTATAAAGAAGAAACCGTAAAATAACGTAATTATTTTTAAATTATTTCATAAAGTGATGAATGGTTAATATAAATGATGAATGGAAAAACACTAAAACATTGATAAATCTAACCTGAGTGACTTAGGTTAAACTTACCACCTGTCAAAACACCATTGCATTAAATTTGGCGCTCTTTTACTTAACTGAATCCCCATAAACGTTACTAATAAACTTGCTACAGGTGTAAGTAATATGCTGAATAATAATGATGATTGAATCATAACAACATCCCTATTTAGTTACTTGTGCGATAATGAAAGACTTTTTTTTCGTATGAGATTGGGCTTTTAAATCTCTGATAATCACGCGATTCGGTCGAATTTCATTATTAAATTCATTCAAAGATTTACTAATGCTTCTATAGGTCTCTTTTTCTATTTGAAGTTTAGCTTCATTAACTTGAGATAAAACAATATGATCCATCATAGTTTTAAAATTTACTTGCTCTGCGCTAGCTGATGCTGATGCACCTAAAATAGTAAAAATACCTACTGCAACTTTTTGAGTAAACTGTGACATTTTATTCTCCTTGAAATTAAATAATGTCGATTTTATTTTAAAGTTACATTAGGTATTACAAGGTATGTGCCAACTATATAAGAAAAACATAAGGCATTGATATTTATTGAATTTAAAATAATTAATTTTATTTAGTGGTTAATTTAACGAAATAAATGGTGAGTTTGACGATAAAATTACAAATTTATATTTAATGAGATTCCGATTTCGGGAATCTGAATCCCGAAATCAAGACACTATTTCTTACATTTTAAGATAACAAGCTGTATTTACTTATTCAGGTACAAATGACAATGCTTTTTCCATTGTGCTTATGTCAGCTTGTTTTCCATGACCATTTTCAGATAAATGGCGGCGATATGAGCGTGCGCCAGGTAACCCTTGGAACATGCCCAACATGTGACGCGCTACATGCCAAAAGTTTGCACCTTTGCTCATTTCATCTTCAATATAATCATACATATTGCGAACTACTTGATGGCGTGTGATAGGGTTAACGGCTTCATCACCATATATAAGCTGATCAACTTGTGCCAGTATAAATGGGTTTGCATATGCTTCACGCCCCATCATAACACCATCTATTTTATCTAAATGCGTAATAGACTCAGCCAAAGTTTTCACACCACCATTGATACTAATATCTAAATGAGGGTAATCTTTTTTAAGCTGATATACACGTTCGTAATCAAGCGGTGGTATTTCTCTATTTTCTTTTGGGCTTAAACCATTTAACCATGCTTTACGGGCATGAATAATATAGTCATCACAGCCCACTTTATGTGTGATATCTATAAACTCACATAAAAACTCATAAGAGTCTTGCTCATCTATACCAATACGGGTTTTTAAAGTAACAGGAATATCAACTTGTGCTTTCATTGCAGAAACACAATCAGCAACCAACGTCGGTTCAGCCATTAAACATGCGCCAAAACGCCCATTTTGCACACGATCAGATGGACAACCTACATTTAAGTTTATTTCATTATAACCGCGTTCTTGTGCTAACTTTGCACACTTAGCTAAAGATTCAGGATCTGAGCCCCCTAATTGCAAAGCAACAGGTTGTTCATGATGATTAAAATGTAAATAATCCCCTCGACCAAATAAAATAGCACCAGTCGTGACCATTTCTGTATATAAAACAGTATTTTTAGTTAACTGGCGATGAAAAGTACGGCAATGACGGTCAGTCCAATCGAGCATTGGAGCGATTGAAAATCTACGGTTAACAGGTTTGTTGTTCATATTCTTTCTAGGCCTTATATTTACTGGGCTTAGCTGGCTAAGGCCTAGCAACCGCTCAACTTCAAAATTGTTCATTTAACCATCACACTGGACCACAAATAGGACCTCTGACGCTGTCGGGACCCCAAATAGGCCCCATAAAACGGTTCTTAATTACAATAGGTGACGGAGAAAAATAATGGCGTATTTTATCATAGAAGTTGTGAAGCCTGCCAATAAGAAAGTTTACTTATTTATAATTCATAAAGGCCACTTTAATTTAGCGGCCTCGAATGTTTTATTTATCTGTATAACCCCAAGGGGCTGCCGGTGGTGAAATTGGTTTAGTTAAGTCAAAATCAACACGAAATAGCTTTCCTTGTCTAACTAATCTATAGGTAAATCTTTCTGGGTAAATATGCATTTCCCAAATGTTATGAGTAGATTGTGGAATTTTACGTCGGATAAAATCTTCTTTTGAATATTGATCTGCAGGGAAAAACTGCGCCTGCGCAAAACCCGCATCGACTGTGTGACCACCGTACATAGTGGCATCATCATATGAGCCATCTTTTTGTCTATGATCGTGCTTTAATGAAATACCCGAACCTGTTTTGGTTAAAATCCAAGTTCTTGAAGCATCGTTACCCACGTGGAATGGGATCTGTAATTCTCGATCTGAACACTTTCTTACATGCATCACCAATTTTTTATTAGCAAAAGAGTCACTGTTTGCGCTATCTGCAACTAGCTTGCCTTCATAGGCTTTACCGCAATGGGCTTTTAAATTATTAAAGTAAGCATCTTGGCTGGCGATTGAAACGAAAGGAGCCTCTAAAATTATCGGTGTTTCTTTGGCTGTTGCGCTCGTAGCTGCGGCTAAAGCTAGCGTAGTTGAAATCATTTTTATTATATTTTTCATTGGCTAAGTTCTAAGCTGAATTAAAGTGATCGACATATTGCCATATCATTACAGGCACTTACTAATAACTTAAGCTAGTATGCTATTAAGGTGCGACTACTTGTATTCTCAGTTGATATAGCTAATACAAGATTTGAACTTACCTTGTTTATAATTATTACGAAGTGAATTATTTTTTATAAAATGGGTTATATATATTGAATAACTTATAAAGGGAATGTATTGGATAAATACTTATGACAACCAAAACAAGTAAATTAATACTAACAACGGTTAATTTGTAATATGGCACAAAAGAATCAAGGTCAAGAAAACCTCTTAAATACAGTTGAATAAGCTGTATCAAACACATAATACTCGATGTCATAAAACAAAAATGGGCGACGAAATAAAACGGACATTTCTTAATTCTATGCACATAAAATAAAGCAATAACAAATAAAAGCTCCATCATAAACATAGATAAATAAAACAGCTTTCTAAGTTTCATCTTTTCAACTTCAAATGAGAACGTAAAATCTCTCACTTCAGATGTCATAAAATGAAAAATGAAAACTGTGAGCGCACTTAGAAAACTAGAAAGTAAAATACGATTGCTTTCATCTTTATTTTTTTCGCCAAATATTAAAGGAGTTATTTCACGCATAAATAAGAGCAAAATCATTATAAACGAAAGCGCTTCAAATTTAATGATCAAGACCCCTAAAGTCTTAAGTGCGATATCAATACCTATCATTGAAGAGCGCCTTTACTGAGGGGGCTCAATACCATCACCTCCTCCTGAACCTAGAGTTTTAGGAGGTTCAATACCGTCACCTCCTCCTGAACCATTCGGTTCAAGTATCACACTATCAAGTGCTAACTTCCTGAGCCCATCCATACTAAAACTTACAACATCTGACTCTAAGGTTGCTTTAGTTTGAGTATTCCCCACCTCTTTAGAAGAGCTCATGTCTTGCGAGTTGAGTGAGTTTATTGCCTGATAATCATTTACTTTTGTTCCTGTAACATTCATAACTTACTCCTTCACTTTTATTTAAAATACAAAGGTTTTCTGTAATAACTTATGCCACTTGTTATAAATAATAGACAGCTATGGTAATTCTATATTGGGAAAACATTGTTATTTATTTTTTTCAAATTAATAAATAAGTTGTATTTTATAAGTGCTATTGTATGGCCTTGAGATCAAAGGTTAATGAACGCAAGATTACGAGTTATAAAAGCAGAAATTAAGCAAATTCATTTAAATTGTTAGACTTAAAGCGAAAATAAGAGCTCTTACGTATTATGGTACATATATTAAGCAGATTTTCACGCTACATTGGTATAGAATAAAATCATTAATAAATACCAATATAGCGATAATCTAGTTGGTATAAGGATATAAATGCATGAAAATAGACTGTCAAATAGAACAAAGCGCACTAATCCAAAAAGCGAAAGATGTATGCGAAAGTAAAGGTACGCGATTTACAACAATACGTGAAAAAGTTTTTGGATTGTTAGCCGAAACAGATAGCGGTGTTGGTGCTTATGATTTACTAGAACAATTAAAAGTCACTGAGCCAAACGCCAAACCAGCTACAATATACCGTGCTTTGGATTTTTTATCTGAAATGGGCTTTATTCATAAAATAGAAAGCACAAACTCATTTATGTTATGCCACCATTTTGACCATACACACCCTGTGCAGTTACTCATTTGCGATAATTGTGGTAATGTTAATGAGTTACACTCAACAATTATATCGCATGAGCTTAATAATCAAGCGCAAGAGCTTGGTTTTACAGTATCTAGACAAACAATTGAAGCACATGGTCTTTGCCAAAAGTGTAATTAAAAGTAAATTTTAGTGATTTAAGTTAAGATGACTTAATAAAATAGTTTGCAATTTAAGACTAAAAGCACTTGAATTAGTAATTAGGAAAGGCATTAAGCCTTCGTTTGAAATAACAATTGGATTTGTATAATGAATGTAGAATTCATCAACCCTTTTTTATCATCTCTTATGAACGTATTAAGCACCATGGCTCAAACACAATTAAAGCCAGGTAAACCTATGATGAAAAAATCGGAAGTCGCAAAAGGCGATGTATCAGGTTTAATTGGCATGGTGGGCCCACAAACCAAAGGTTCTTTATCTATCTCTTTTGATGAAGAACTATCATTAACCATAATGGAACGTATGTTAGGTGAGCGACCTGATGCCATTAATGAAGAAGTCACCGATATGGTTGGTGAAATTACCAATATGGTTGCAGGCGGCGCTAAAAACCTTTTAGGTGAAAAAGGCTATGAGTTTGATATGGCGACACCCGTAGTTGTATCAGGTAAAGGCCATACTATCACTCATAAATGTGATGGTCCTAAAGTATTAATGCCATTTTCCTGTGATGCAGGTGCTGCTCATATTGAAGTCTGTTTCGATAAACTATAACTGAATTTATAGTAATGAGCTGGTTTCAAAAAACAATTACATTAAAGCCACGTTCTCGTGGCTTTCATTTAATCACTAATGAAATAGAGCACGCATTGCCTGAACTGAATAAATACCATATTGGCTTAGCCCATGTTTTTATTCAGCATACCTCCGCAAGTCTTACAATTAATGAAAATGCCGATCCAACCGTTAGAATAGATATGGAAAGTCATTTCAATCACTTTATACCTGAACGACAAAGCTACTACTTACATGATTATGAAGGTGATGACGACATGCCTGCACATATTAAAGCTAGCACGTTAGGAAATAGCCTATCTATTCCCATTACAAATGGTCAATTGAGCTTAGGTACTTGGCAAGGGATTTATTTAGGTGAGCATAGAGATCACGGTGGTGCTAGAAAGCTTGTTATTACACTGCAAGGTGATTGCGAGTAAACTCAAGGTTTACTCAACATATTTATAATCAACTCTGGGTGTAATATTACATAAAAGTTCATATGGGATAGTTTCAGCATGTTTAGCGATTACTTCAACGGGTAATTCAGGGCCCCATAGAATTACTTCATCTGCGACTTTATCTTGTAAAACATCACCTAAATCAATTGTAATCATGTCCATAGATACACGCCCGACTAAAGGCACTTTACGACCGTTAACCATTACTGGTGTGCCAGTTTGCGCATGACGTGGATACCCATCACCGTAACCCATCGCAATAATACCTAAATAAGTATCTTTAGTACTGACCCAGTTAGCACCATAACCGGTTGATTCACCTTTGTTAATACGTTTAATCTCAATCAAGCGGGTTTTTAAACACATAACAGGCTTTAAACCATGAACTGCACCTGATTTATCTAACATAGGTGATACACCATATATCATCAGACCTGGCCTGATCCAATCTCCATGACTTTGCTGCCAACCAATAATACCAGCAGAATTAGCTAAACAAGTTTGTTCTTTCACTTGCTTTGTTATGGCTTCAAATAACTTTAACTGAACTTGAGTCATTGAATTTGTAATATCGTCAGCACATGCAAAATGCGTCATTAGCTTAATATCAGGTTTTACATTTTTGCTTGCAGTTAACCTGTGGTAAAAATTGCTAAATTGAGATGGCGTAATACCGAGTCGATGCATGCCTGTATCAATTTTAAGCCAAACGGTTAATTGGCCATCTAAGTCACAGGATTCGATATCTTTTAATTGCGTTTCATTATGAACAATTGTTTGAAAGTTATTTGCCAATAAAATTGGTAGATCTGTTTTATCAAAAAAACCTTCTAATAAAACAATTGGCTTAACAAGGCCACCAGCACGTAATGCCAAAGCTTCATCAATCCTAGCAACTGCAAATGCGTCAGCTTCATTTAAGTTTTGTGCAATTTGCACCAAGCCATGACCATAAGCGTTCGCTTTAAGAACAGCCATGGTTTTACTATTTGGTGCAAACTCGCGTACTTTTTTAAGGTTATGACTTAATGCCGTTAAATTTATTTCTGCGGTAGCTAAACGCATTTGATTACTCTTTTTAAATTAATAGTCATCGTCCATTGCAGGACCGGCATAGTTATCAAATCGAGAGAATTGGCCTTGGAAGGTTAAGCGTACACGTCCAATTGGACCATTACGCTGTTTACCTAAAATAATTTCAGCGACGCCTTTATCAGCGGAGTCTTCGTTATAAACTTCATCACGGTATATAAACATGATTAAATCGGCATCCTGCTCGATTGAACCTGATTCACGTAAATCTGAGTTAATTGGACGTTTATCAGCTCTTTGCTCTAGTGTACGGTTAAGCTGAGAGAGCGCAACAACCGGGCATTCAAGTTCTTTTGCTAAGGCTTTTAATGAACGAGATATTTCACCAATTTCTAGGGTACGGTTATCCGCAAGGCTTGGCACTTTCATTAATTGCAGGTAATCGACCATGATCATGCTTACACCATCATGATCTCGTGCAATACGCCTAGCACGAGAACGCAACTCAGTAGGCGTTAAACCTGAAGAGTCATCAACAAACATTTTACCTTTTTCAATAAGTAAACCCATAGTGGATGATAAACGCGCCCAATCATCATCGTCTAACTGACCCGTTCTTACTTTTGTTTGGTTGATACGGCCAAGTGAGGCTAGCATACGCATCATGATTTGTTCTGACGGCATCTCTAGTGAAAAGATAATGACAGGCTTGTCTTGGGTCATTGCAGCATGCTCAGCAATATTCATTGCAAAGGTTGTTTTACCCATAGATGGACGTGCTGCTACTATGATTAAATCTGAATTTTGAAAACCACAAGTCATTTTATCTAAATCAGAATAACCAGAACTGATCCCCGTAATACCGTCTTGGGGTGATTGATATAACTCTTCTATTTTATCTACTGTTTTTTCTAGTATGGTATGAATACTTTGTGGGCCATCACTGCTTTTAGTACGAGATTCAGCAATTTTAAATACTTTACTCTCGGCTAAATCTAATAGCTCATGGCTTTCTCGACCTTCAGGATTAAAACCTGCTTCAGCAATTTCATTAGCCACGCCTATCATTTCACGTACAACAGCACGCTCACGTACGATATCAGCATAGGCTGAAATATTGGCAGCACTAGGGGTATTTTTAGCAATTTCACCTAAATAAGCAAAACCACCTATGCCTTCAAGTTGATTATTTTTTTCTAACGTTTCAGAAATGGTAATTAAATCTATCGGCTGATGTAAATCAACCAGTTTTTCCATTGCCTCAAAAATAAACTTATGCGTACGGGTATAAAAATCTTTGCCAACAACACGTTCTGCTACGCGATCCCATGCTTCATTATCTAGCATTAGACCACCTAAAACAGACTGCTCTGCTTCAATGGAATGCGGAGGAATTTTTAAAGTATCAATTTGTTTATCAAATTGCTTTTCAAATTTTTGAGACTTTTCGAACTTTGCCATTTCATCATACTAATAACTTCTAATATGGCTATTCTATCGACTCTGATTATCAGTTAATACTAAAATTTTAATTCAATAAAAAAAGCTGAGCTAAGCTCAGCTTTTTTATGTGATTTTAAAGCGAGTTTATAGTGCCTTAAGATTAATACGGCCACTAATTGTATCTATTTCAATATCTGCTTTACCACCTAACATTTCAAACTCTAATGAGCTTGAAGGTCCATATTTAGGTTTATTTACTTTATCACCAGTTAAGCTATTTCTAATTTTACCACCAGCATGAGATTCAATTTCAAATTTTGCCGATGCTTTTTCTGATAAATTTAACTGTACATTGCCGCTCACAGTTTCTATTTGCACTCTCGCATTATTTGAAAAGCTTGGAATAGATAAATCTAACTCACCATTTACAGTACTGATATCTAATCGCTGAATTGAGTCTGCGTGTAACTCTATTTCGCCATTTACATTTTCAATTCTAATATCTTCAGCTTGTGTTTTAGTTTCAATATCACCATTTACTGCATTAAAACGTAAACGTCCTTGAGAATCTGTATCATGAATACTGCCATTCACTGTTTCATAATGTATTTTTCCACCTAATGCTTTAGATCTAATGCCACCATTTACAGTTGTTAAATTTATTTTACCCGCTAATTTATGGGCTGATATATTACCATTAACAGTTTCAATGTCTGAGCCACCTTCCACTTGAGAAATATCAACATTGACATTAACACCCTCAAAATCTAAATCACTATTAATTGGCACATGGATCACTAAATTAGAACCTTCTCCTGAATTCCAACTTCGCATCTTTCTTGGCATTTTCACTTTAAAAATAGTTCGGTTACCTGAACTTTTAAATTCATAATCCAAAGCTTTATCATCTAACTCACCTGTTACTTTAACTTCGGACTTGTTCCAACCCTTAATTTGAACATCACCACGTTGATTTTCTATGATCACTTTGCCATTACTTGAAACAGATAATGTTTCATCTATTTTTTCACCTGCAAATGCAAAGGTACTTGAGATACTTAAAAGTGCTACCGCTATTAATTTCATTGTCATGGTTATTCTCCTAAATCTGTTGCCATTTTGGTTGGTGCACTCGATTAATCAGCTCCAACTGCTGTCTATATACTTGCGCTAGCATTCGTAATAATGTCGAATTTTGCGGTTCATTTTTTAAGGCTTGTTTAATTGCCGTTTCAGCTTGTTCTAAATCATCTAACTGAGACTGCCAATCATCTGTTAACGCTGGTTTTGCTTGATATTGCACTAAAAGCGCTTGTTTCTCTGTTTCAAATAACTGACTCATTGAAGCCACATTATTTATCTCACTACCTTCAGGTGATATCTGTGTATTAGATAAAAAGTTAATGCTTAACAGTACCGCTGCAAAACATGCTGCTATAACAGACAGCTTTGTAAAATGATTATTTACTTTAGGTTTATCGTTAAAGTCTATTGCACGATCTATCCCTTGCCATAAATCTTTTTTAGGCTGAATTTCTTCAGGCATCTTTTCTAAAGAGTGTTTTAAAAAATTATCAAAATCTTTATTGCTCATCTTCATACCACTCCTTTAATAAATTACGTGCGCGATGATATTGCGCTTTGCTTGAGCCAACTGCCATATTCAAAATAGTTGCAATCTCTTCATGGCGATAACCCTCTACGGCATACAATACAAATACCATTCTTGCTCGTTCTGGTAATCGTAATATCAACTTGTCTAAGCCATTTAAGTCGTGTTCGTCTTCAATCGCTTGTTCATCCATGCCTGCATCTTCAGTACTGACGACTTTTTGCAACCAACTTTTTTGCTTTCGTATATAGCTAATCGTGATATTTGCCGTCACACTATGTAACCAAGTTGAAAATTTTGACTTGCCATCAAAGTTTGCAATTTTTTGCCACAATTGAACAAATACTTCCTGTGATGCATCTTCAGCTGTTGATTTATCAGCGGTTAAACGTAAACACAACGCATATACCCTACTAATATATTGATTATAAAGTTGTTCGAAAGCAGATCGATCGCCTTGCTGTACAGAAGCAATCAATTGTTCTTCTTGTACTGCAGCAAACCTTTGCTCGGCTTTAATTAACATTTAAAGTCACCCAAATAGTCCCTTGAATTAGTTTTTATAACGTATTAAGTTGCTTTAATGTATTAGACGCTTGCTTGGTAGGAAAAGGTTTAAACAAAAATAAATTATTTTTTAAAACATCATACTTAAAAACAAAAATGCGACTAATAACCCAGCAATAAATAATTATTGAGTGAGTACATTAATCGCATTAATTTATTTTTAAAAGTAATTAATTCTTTTAAAAGCCTAAAATTACTTTACTAAAGAATTAGTTAACCAGTATAAATCAGAATGAATACCTGCTGCTGTTACTTCTTTACCGGCACCTGGGCCTTGAATAACAAGTGCATTTTCTTGGTACCACTGACTATTTATTACAAAAATATTATCACCCGCTTTTAATGTTGCTAAAGGATCGTCTTTAGCAACGGCTGATAATCCAACTTTAGCAATCAATTTATTTTCAGTTAGGTTAAGTTCTGCAACATATCTCAGTACTAAGTTATCTTTTGCAGCATTTGATAGCTTTTCATCCATATAAACATCAAGTACATCTCGTTTATCTAAAAATGACTGCCAATCTCCTTGGGTTAATTCTAGTGGCATCATAGGTGTGAGCTCAATATCATCTAAATCTAGCGATAAACCCACTTCCCTTGCAAGGATAAGTAATTTACGTTGCACATCTCGACCAGATAAATCTTCTCTTGGATCTGGCTCAGTATACCCCATGCCTTTTGCTTGTAATAATAGCTCTGAGAAAGGTGCTGCACCATCATACTCACAACACAACCACGATAAAGTACCAGAGAAAACACCAGACAAACGCTCAACTTTATCACCTGAGTGTTGTAAGTCGTTTAATGCAAAGTTAATTGGTAAGCCTGCACCCACACTTGTATTGTATCGCCACTTTAAATTACGCTCAGATAGTTTTTCTCTTAAGCTATCATACCAAGATGTTTGCGCAGTACCTGCGTATTTATTAGCACTGATCAAGTGGCAATTTTGCGATGCAAAATCAGGATATAGCAAACTAAATTCTTCGCTAGCAGTAATATCAATCACCACTTTATGCTCATAATCTAACTGTTCAAGCTGATTTATCAATGTTTCTTTCTCATAACTAACAGCTGTATTTTGCCACTGTGGTTGCCAATCAGATAACGCGATACCATCAGTATTAAATAACATACTTTTACTACGTACTAATCCAACCAGTTTTACTGGGATCAGTTGATTTAAACGTATTAGTTGCTGTTCTAACTGCTCAATAAAGGTTGCGCCTACATTGCCTAAACCTGCAACAATAACAGCTAATTCTTGTGAATCACTGATCAATTCATCATGTAATACGGTTAATAAATCCGTATCAAAAGCTTGCTCACATAATACTAAACCATACTCATTGCCTAAAAGGTCTTTTTGAGAAAAGGCAAAACGCACATTAATATTATATTTTTGCAGCAGTTTACTTGCTTGCTCTGTTAATTGCTGTGCAACTGAGTTTGGACAAACAATTCCTAAACCAAACAAGTTAGATTCAATTAAATTTGCACGCCCTGATAAATGATTAATCACTGTATGGGTATAAGATGCCGGAATTAATAAATAAGTATCACCATCAAGGTCAAAGTGATGCAAACTATGCTGAATAAGTTGGCTTAGCTCACCAATCTCTCCATCTGCTAATTCTTCTATTTTCACCAAGTCATGATTATCTAAAGTTGTTAAAAAGTGCTTTTGTTTTGCGCTACCTTTTTTAACGATTTCAGTACCACCACTATGACTATCAAAGCTGCTTCTAACAACTAGCTTAATATCGGTTTCTTTTAATGGGGTTAATGTTTTAGCATGTAGTACAGGATTGCCTAATCTTGCCAATAGGTTTGCTTGCTCTCGGCACACTTTTGAATATTTTATAGCATGTTTAACTTTTCTTGGATCAGTACTGTAAACACCTTGGGTATCAGTCCAAATAGTCACACTTTGCGCATTACAATAACGCGCGATTAATGTTGCGCTATAGTCACTACCATTTCGCCCTAAAGTAACAGTTTCACCATCAATATCTTTAGCAATAAAACCCGTCACTACATTAAATTGCAGTGCATTTAAAACTTCACAACTTTTTTGATTAGTGTCATGCTGAAGCTGACCATCTTTTAATAACAGTAAATCTCTGGCATCAAAAGAGTGTGCTTTATAATCTAGCTGCGTTAAATATTGCGCTAATAGCCTTGAAGACCATACTTCACCATGCGCTAAAAGCTGTGCTTCTATTAACTTATTTTGTTGTGCTAATTGAGTTATTGCATCTAACTCAATATTTAATTTACCTAACGCATGAACTTGTTGCTCATCAATTAACAGTTCACTTATCAATTCTACTTGATGGTTTTTTAATAATTTAACAACATCGCAAATGCCTTGTGCATCATTTTGCTGATAACACTGCCATAGCTTAACAAGTGTATTTGTCGTTTTACCTGCAGCAGAAACTACAATTGAGTCACCTAATTGACAATGACTAATTATAATATTCGCTACCGCATGATATCGCGCTGCAGAACTTAGGCTAGAGCCACCAAATTTATGTACTGATTTATTCATTTCAATTTACCAAATAGCTTCATTAGCAGAAGTTAAGCACTTAACATTTGCAATATTTATATCATTTACAGTGTAATTTAGATTCTTAAGATTTTGAACCTACACCGGGTTTTGTTGCTTCAAAAGTACGTTCTAAATCATTTATTAAATCTTGAACATCTTCAATTCCCACTGAAACTCGGATCATTGTATCGCCCACGCCGGCTTCCAATCTTGCGGTTGCATCCATACCTGCATGAGTCATAGTTGCAGGATGACAAATTAGGCTTTCAACACCACCTAAGGATTCAGCTAAAGTAAATTGCTCAACACTTGTTAAGAATTTTGCTGAGTCGTTAATATCACCTTTAATATCAAAACTCACCATACCGCCAAAACCTTTTTGTTGTTTTTTAGCGAGTTCATGTTGTGGATGAGATTTTAAACCTGGGTAATATACTTGTTCAACATATGGGCTTTTTTCTAAATACTCAGCAACAGCCATCGCATTTAGCTCATGCTGTTTAATTCTCACATTTAATGTGCGAATACCACGTAAAGTCAGGTAGCTATCAAAAGGCGCACCTGTAATACCGATATTATTTGCCCACCAAGCAAGCTCAGCACCTAACTCTGCTGTTTTAGCGATTACAGCTCCGCCAACAACGTCAGAGTGCCCATTAATGTATTTAGTTGTTGAATGCACAACAATATCTACACCTAATTCCATTGGATTTTGTAATGCAGGTGATAAAAATGTATTGTCGGCAGCCACTAAAGCGCCGCACTGCTTAGCGGTTGCAACCACTTTACTGATATCTGTTAAACGTAATAACGGGTTACTTGGTGTTTCTATCCATATAACTTTGGGTTTGATATTAAGAATTTCATCAAAACTTGCATCTAATGTGAAGTTAACGATTTTTAATTTTAATAAACCGCGTTTTTCTAAACTTGTGAATAAACGGTAGCTACCACCATAACAGTCGTGTGGGATCACTAAAGTATCTGTAGATGATAATAGTTGTGTAATTAAATGCACTGCAGCCATTCCTGTTGCAGTAATAATGCCTTTTTCTCCACCTTCTAATTCAGCTAAAGTTTCAGCAAGAATGTCTCTTGTTGGATTGCCGCTGCGTCCATAATCGTAAGCACGCTTTTTATCAAAGTCAGCAAATGAATAAGTAGTTGATAAATAAAGAGGCGGAACCACTGCACCGTGATGCTTATCTGCTTCGATGCCTTTTCTTACAGCTGTTGTTGCTTTTTTTACTTGAGTCATTTTTAATACCTACAACCAATTAGATGTTTAGACGTCTAAAAGGTTAATTCAATAAGTTTGGGAAGTCAAAACTTTTATCCATCTAAATAGCTAAACATCTTAAATTTGACTATCTTAGATAAATAGATAAAATTTCGAGTCAATAAAACAATTAAAATTACATAAAGTAGTTCTATTAGACTAGTCAGATTAGTATAATTTAGCTCGACAACAAAAGCGCGGTTTGAATAAAAGGCAATTTAAGTATATGGCAACAAAATGGAATGGTGAATATGTTCACCCATACGCAGAACATGGTAAAAAATCAGAGTTAGTTAAAAAAATAACTGTTTCGATTCCATTAAGTGTTTTAAAAGTACTTACTGACGAAAGAACACGTCGACAAGTAAATAACTTGCGTCATGCAACAAACAGTGAATTACTGTGTGAAGCATTTTTACATGCATTTACTGGACAGCCACTACCCAATGATGAAGATCTGAAAAAAGATAATCCAGATCACATTCCAGCTGAAGTTAAAAAGATAATGACTGAAATGGGTTTAGAATTACCCTTTATGGAAGATGAAGATTAATTATTTTCAGCTTTAGCTAAAGTAAAATATTAAGTCCATATAATAAAAAAGCCAATTAATTTTAATTGGCTTTTTTATGCGGATAATTCAGATTTAGCAATTTTCCATGGCTTTAAATAAGCACGTATATTGATATTCAAATTCTAATTGAGTTATTTTGCTACCATCAATAATTCTATTCTCAACCGTATTTAACGAATAAGTAGGGGCTTTTACTTCTAATTGTGAGCAGGCTTGTTGGTAAAATTCTTGTTTTGTTGGATGATCAGGACTGGCTAGATTAAAAAGCTGTTTTGGTGTTTGCCATTGTTTTAATAAACAAATAATACCAGCCATTACATCTGTTTGATGAACCATATTAACCGCCGCCAAAGCGCTACTTCTTAGATGTTTACCAGACACAAACTTACCAGGATGACGTTTAGGACCAATTAACCCAGCTAAACGTACAACCTTACCTAAATCAGCTAACTGTAATACTTTTTGCTCTGCTTGATTAAGCAACTTTTGGCGCTCTGTAACTAAAGTTAATGTGCTTAATTCATTATATTCAACTGATGCATTTGGATAAATACCCGTTGAAGAACATAATAAAAAACCTTTCATTTTAAGTTTTATTGCAAGATCAATCGCCTGGTTTAAACTCTCGATATAGTTATCTCTTGGTGTGATACAACACACCCAATATGCTTCCTCTAAACTAATATTGTGCTCTAAGTCATTTTGATTATTTACATTAAAGTAATGAATCTGCTTTTCATTTGCTAATTTTTTTGAGCGGCAAGTCTCTTGAGTAATAACTCCAATCTGTTGTAAATTGGTACTTAATTTACTACCAAGCCACCCAGAACCTAAAATAACAACATTTACGGGCTTATTTTCCATTAACATTCCATCAATATACTAGCAGTTTTAAGGGATATATGATTATATTACCACTATCTAATTCTCGTTGTACTGTTGTGTTAATTATGATCCAAAACTTATCTATTCGAAAAAAAATTCTCTTTTTGATTGGTGGCACGATTGCTGTGCTACTTATAATGGCTTCATTCTTTTTAGTAAATCATATTGCTTCTTTATCTCGTAGCTCAATCGAGAGTGAAGCAAAACAATATGTACAATCAGAACAACAATCCATCGAATCTTATTTTGCTCAATATGGCAAGATTGTAGAAACATTCGTAACAAATCCATACTTAGTTAACTGGTTTGAAAATTGGACAGCCAGAGAAAGTGATTTAGCGCTTGCCGACGGTTATGATGCTGTAAACCAAGATATGGTACGTATTAGTGGCAATGACGATAATATTTTATCTGCATTTTTTGCCTCAGGCATAACGGGTGAGTATTTTAAAGAAAATGAGCGAACCACCTTCTATAACGGCCAGCCCTATTACGCCTATAAACGAGGTTGGTGGCAAGAAGCCATGCAAATTAATAGCCTTTACGTTGGCGCTTTATCAGTTGATTTAACAACGGGTAATGTTTCTGCAGTTGTTCAACAACCAGTTTATAGTCCAAATAACAAATTAGTGGGGGTTGCTGGTGTTGATCTTCAGTTAAACAAAATCGCTGACATGATTGAAGATATTAATTTCAACAATAAAGGCTTTGGCTTTTTATTAGATAACCAACAAAAAGTTGTTCACTTATCGAAAAAAACACAACATCAATTATCCATTACAGATGAAAGTGATAGAGGCAAAGAAGGATTAGATGCACTCGAAACACAATTTGATAATACCTCTGGATTTAAACAACTAAACTCTGAAATGAAAAATAACCTGAACGGCACAAATATAGTGACTTTTAAAGGCGAAGAGTATTATGTTGTTTATCGTCGCTTACAACTTGAAAAGCCAGTTCTTGATTGGTACGTTGGATTATTAGTACCAATGAAGTTAATTGAAGAACCTGTTAAGCAAGCTGTATTCACTACTAGTATGGGTGTACTGGTTATTTTATTAATTATCGCAGCTGTTATTTTTTGGGCGACACAGATGATCAGTAAACCGATTAGTGATTTAACGCATGTGATGCGAGATATTGCCTCAGGTGACGGTGACTTAACTAAAAAAATTGACATAAATCGCACTGATGAAGTTGGCCAATTAGCATCTCATATGAATAGCTTTATTACTAAACTGCATGCATTATTGCTAAAAACAGCCAGTCAAGCTGAGCAAGTTGGCGTTGCATCTGAACATTTAAGTCAAGTGTCTTATGAAACCAACAGTGAAATACAACAAGAAAAGGAGCAAGTGGATAGTGTCAGTACTGCTGTAACTGAAATGGCTTCTACTGTATTAGAAATTTCACGCAACGCACAAGAAACAAACTCAGCAGCTGCAGAGGTCCAAAACCTTACTAAGGTCGGTACAGATATATCTAATGATGCTCAAACGGCCATGACCTCTTTAGCTTCTCATATCGGTGAAGCATCGCAAATTGTATCTGGCTTAGAACAAGAGTCAGGGAATATTGGTGCTGTTGTTGATGTGATAAACAGCATTGCAGATCAAACAAATTTACTGGCACTTAATGCAGCCATTGAAGCTGCAAGAGCAGGCGAACAAGGTAGAGGTTTTGCGGTAGTTGCTGATGAAGTACGCTCTCTTGCAAGCAGAACACAAGAGTCTACTGACGATATTCGTAATATGATCACTAAGTTGCAACAAATAGCGCAGCAAGCTTCAACGATGATGCAAGAGGGTAAAGATCAAGCTGAAAGCTCAGTAACACAGACTCAAGATGTATTAGCCTCGCTTACTGCCATAAGTAATTCAGTAGCGACTGTACAAGATCAGAGTCATCAAATTGCCACTGCGACTGAACAACAAACTTTGGTTGCTGAAGATATTAATACGAGTTTGAATGCAATTAATGACTTAGTAAATAATACATCAGAACATGCTAATGAGCTTGCTAGTGAAGCAAGTGATTTAAATAATTTAGCTTCAGGTTTAAATGAAAGCGTAAATCAATTTAAACTGTAACTACGATAAAATGTAACGCGCTTGCAATTAAGTAAGCGCCTTACCTATTTTTAAACACTGAATCAAAATATCCTTTATTCATCAAAATACCAATAACCTAAATTAAGCCAACAAAGTAAACTCTCAATTAAATCATGATGTTTTAATAATGGCTTTAACATCTCAAATGTCAAAACTTGGTTATTACATAATAAAGGTATAAATTGAGCGTATTTTTCATCTAAATTAATCTTTTCTCCATTTAAATAAAAAATTCCTTCTGATACAGATTCTTCAAAATACAAACAACGTAATCCTCCTAAACGAGTAAGGTTTTGTTCTTTAATATTTACCAATAAATAATCTAAATCGAACTCAAAAGGTACGTCAGGTAAATCAAGTTCACACTTAGAACGTGTTAAGTAACAACCTGAAAACTCACTAATTAACGTATCATCTAAAGTATTAAAAATTTGCTGTTTGATACGTACAAAATCTGAAGCATTAATCAGCCCAGATCCTGAACTTAATTGCCTATCAGGGTCTCTTATTTGTTGTGGTGCAGCATTAGTATCAATTAAGTGATCGGCAAGTTCACTGATCATATCTTTAGCTGAGGAAGTACGATAGCCCACAGAGAAACTCATTGATTCTTCTAAAGTGATTCCTTCATGAGGAAAGCCTGGCGGAATATATAATATGTCGCCAGGAAATAACTCTACATCTATAATGGATTCAAATGATTCGGTATGCAATAAAGCCTCATGTGCTGCAAATTCTTTATGATCGCCTTTATCACCTACATACCAACGACGACGTCCAGAGCCTTGGCAAATGAATACATCATAAAGATCTATATGAGGACCAACACCACCACCTGGAGTCGCATAACTTACCATTACATCATCAAAACGCCATCTAGGTATAAAATCAAAGCACTCTATTAGCTGAGAAACTTCAGGAACCCAATTATTCACAGCCTGCACGATTAAAGACCAATCCTTTTCGCCTAAATGCTCATAATTTTCAAAAGGACCAAACTCGGCGTGCCATAAATTATTTTTTTGAGAAACAATGCGCGACTCAACATAATCGTCACAGGCTAATCCAGCTAACTCATCAGATGATAAAAAATCTTGAAAATCCTTAAAACCTTGGCGTATGACTAATGGTTTTTTTTGCCAATAAATAGATAAAAAATCTGAGGGGGTCAGCTGATTTAAGTTAAGTTGAAGCATAGTTACATACAATAAAAAAATTTAAAAAATAATATCAAGTTAGTGCATTTCCAAAGGTAATTAAGATCAAAGTTATGCTTTTTAGATGACATTAAACGCTTTTATTTTGATTGTGTTCATGCTTTAATCAAATACAATAAACTCATCCGACCAGTAAATTATAATACTAAATTAATAACATTTTATTTGGAGATAGCAAAATGCCGGAATATAAAGCACCACTTCGTGATACTAAATTTGTAATGCAAGAATTATTAAATTGCGAAGCCCATTATGAAAAACTCGGTTATGAAGATGCCACTCCAGATATGATTGATGCGATTTTAGTTGAGGCAAGTAAATTTACAGAGCAAGTGATAGCACCATTAAATCAAATTGGCGATCAACAAGGCTGTACATGGAATGAAGGTGAAGTAACCACACCTGACGGTTTTAAAGATGCTTATAGCCAGTACGTTGAAGGTGGTTGGCCGACATTATCACAAGATATAAACTTTGGCGGTCAAGGGTTACCTCATTCACTTAATAATGCTGTGGCAGAAATGATGTCAACAGCAAATCATAGCTTTGCGATGTACCCGGGCTTAAGCCATGGTGCAATTGCGACTTTAGAAGATCATGGTTCAGAGCTACAAAAACAGATGTTTATGCCTAATTTAGTGTCTGGTGAATGGACAGGTACTATGTGTTTAACTGAAGCCCATTGTGGTACAGATTTAGGCATGTTACGCACAAAAGCAGAACCAAATAAAGATGGTAGTTATGCACTATCAGGTTCTAAAATTTTTATTTCAGCAGGTGAACATGATTTATCTGACAACATAGTGCACATTGTTTTAGCACGTACGCCTAATGCACCAAAAGGCGTAAAAGGTATTTCATTATTTATCGTACCTAAATTTAACGTAAGTGATGACGGTCAAAAACAAGATCGTAACCAAGTTGCCTGTGGCTCTATAGAGCATAAAATGGGGATCAATGCGAACGCGACCTGTGTTATTAATTTTGATAACGCTAAAGGCTATTTAATCGGTGAAGAAAATCGCGGTTTAAACTGTATGTTCACTTTCATGAATTCTGCTCGCTTAGGTGTTGCAATGGAAGGTGTTGCCGCTGCTGAACTTGCATTCCAAGGCTCAGTTGCTTATGCAAAAGACAGACTGCAAATGCGTTCATTATCAGGCGCTAAAAATCCTGATGGTAATGCAGATCCTATTATTGTTCACCCAGATGTACGTCGTATGCTACTAACTCAAAAGTCTATTGCTGAAGGCGGTCGCGCTTTAATTGGCTATTTAGGCCAATTAGTTGATGCGACCCATGCAGAAAAAGATCAAACAGTAAAAGCTCGTGCAAATGACAAACTTGCTTTATTAACGCCAATCGCAAAAGCGTTCTTAACTGAAATGGGCATGGAGTGTGCGAGTCATGGTGTACAAGTTTATGGTGGTCATGGTTTCATTAAAGAATGGGGCATGGAGCAAATCATGCGCGATACTAAGATTAGCTGTTTATATGAAGGCACAACAGGTATTCAAGCACTCGATTTATTAGCACGTAAAGTACTAGGTTCAAAAGGTAAACTACTAGAAGCATTTGCTGCTGAAGTTTTACCATTTTGCAAAGAAAATGCAGCTGACGAACACATGGCTGAATTCATAAATCCAATCTTAAAAAGCCTAGAGCAATGGCAAAGATTAACCCAAACAATCGGCGAAAAAGCGATGACTAATCCAGATGAAATTGGCGCAGCATCTGTCGATTATTTAATGTTTTCAGGCTATGTTACTTTAGCTTATTTTTGGGCGCGCATGGCAAAAACAGCACAACAAAAACTAGCTGATAGTTCAAAAGATGCTAAATTTTATCAAGCTAAAATTAAAACAGCACAGTTTTACTTCCAACGCATGTTACCTAGAGCTAAAGGACATGTTGCGTGTATATTAAACGGTGCTGATTCGCTTATGGCATTAGATAGTGAAGATTTTATTTTCTAAATTAAATTTAATAGTTTATGGGCGGTTAAGTTTCAAACCGCCTATCAAACCTCTAAGACCCCTTCTTAAAATTCACAACTGTTTACATAGCCCATAGACATTATTTCCTTAAAGAATTAAGTTACTAGTTAGTTCTTATTAATAAGGAAATATAATGGCATTTTTAAGCAGTTTAATTTTAGCCTCAACGGTCGCTTTGGCGAATAACTCCCCATCTGTTTACCTTGCTGAATTTAAAGATAAACAACATGAAATAAAAACTAAAATAAGCTTCCATCATGCATTACTTGCCACTGAAAAAAATGGTTTATTATTAGAACTTAGTGAACATGAAGTTTCTTTGTTAGAAAATAAAGGTATACAACTTACTCCAGCAGCGCAACAGTGGCAAAATAAACTCAATGATATAAAAAAACTCACTCTAAATAATAATCAAACTTCAGGGATCCCTGGTTTTAGCTGTTATGCAACCGTAGAAGAAACATTCTCAGAAGCGGATAAACTTATAAACCAATATCCAAACTATGCCCAATGGATAGATATAGGTGATTCTTGGCAAAAACAAAATGGTGGTAATGGCTACGATCTAAAAGTTTTAAAAATTGGTAACAAAGAATTAGTAGACCCACCAATACTTTTCATACAAAGCGCTATGCATGCCAGAGAGTATGCCACAGCAGCACTGACTCTCGATTTTGCTAAAACGTTATTAAATAACTTTGAAACAGACCCTGATATCAATTGGATACTGAATCGTCATCAAATTCACATTTTGCTGCAAACAAACCCAGATGGCAGAAAAATTGCCGAAACAGGTGTATCCCAGAGAAAGAATGTTAATGAAAACCACTGCGATTTTGGTACTGTTGGTGTTGATTTAAATAGAAATTTTTCATTCGGTTGGAATACAGTTGAAGGAGGCTCTAGTGGTAATGAATGTAATCAAACTTTTCGTGGTATTGCACCAGGCTCTGAACCTGAAGTATCTGCACTTGAAACTTATATTCGCTCTATATATCCGGATGTACGAGGCGATAAAGATACCGATGCAGCTCCGGTCGATACTAAAGGGCTCTATTTAGACATACATAGTTATAGTGAGTTAATTTTGTGGCCTTTTGGACATAGTGAAACGCTAGCACCAAATAGCAAAGGCCTAAAAGCGCTAGGACGCAAGCTCGCTTTTTTCAATGGTTACGACCCCATGCAGTCTGTCGGTTTATACCCTACAGATGGCACTTCAGATAATTTAGCTTATGGCGAACTAGGCATAGCACACATTACATTTGAGCTAGGCACTGCTTTTTTTCAACAATGCGATACCTATGAAAATAAAATTAAACCAGATAATCTTAAAGCATTGCTTTATGCGGCAAAAGTCGTTGAAGCACCTTATCTAATGACTTCTGGCCCTGATATAGAATCCATTAAAATTACAAATGTAACTGATAGTTATATAGAAGTTGATGTTTTAGCAACTGACGAAAGGTTTAGTTCATCTGGCGGGTCTAGCAAGGCTGTTAAAGGCAACATAGATAATAAAATTCCCTCTTCAGAAAGTGACATGGAGCCAACACATAATATTAAAAGCGTTTTTTATAGCGTAGGTGACTATCCTAATGAAGAAAATATTTCACAAGCAGAAGTTAAGGATGGTGATACAGATAGTAGCAGAGAAACTTTTACTGCTCGCATAGATAAAAACATGGTACACAATGATCAAATAACCTTATATTTTCGCGCTCAAGATGACGATGCTAGCCTAGGTCCTGTAACAGCTAAAACTCTGAAATTAATAAAACCGACTGGCGACACTAAAATAGATTGTAAAGGTGCTAAATGTACTTTTACAGCAAATGAAAGTGATATGAGTTATTTGTGGCAACTAGAAGATGGAAGAAGCAGCTCAAATCAAGAAGCTAGCTTTATTTTTCCCACGCTTGGGAACTATACAGTAAACTTTAGTGTTACAAATTCAATAGGATTAACAACAGAAAAGTCTGTGAATTTTGAAATAATTGAATACTTAAAACCAAACGTCACATTTACTGATAATTGTACTGACAACATATGTCAGTTTGACGCCTCAACAACTACAGATCTAGATAGTGAAGCACTAATATATTCATGGGATTTTGGCGATTCAACTAGTTCAGATTTAATTAAACCTGAGCATAACTATGAAAATGAAGGTAATTTTTTAGTCACACTAACGGTAACAGATGAACATAATCAAATATCAGTTGTAACTAAAGAGGTAACAATACAATTAAATAAACCAACTGGCGACTTAAACATAAACTGTAAAGGTGCTAAATGTACATTTTCAGCCACTGAAAGTGGTATGAGTTATTTATGGCAACTAGAAGATGGAAGAAGTAGCTCAAATCAAGAAGCGAGCTTTATTTTGCCGACACTGGGGAATTATAAAGTAAACTTTAGTGTTACAAATTCAATGGGATTAACAACTGAAAAGTCTGTTGATTTTGAAATAACCGAATACTTAAAACCAACTGCAATCATTACGACTAGTTGCTCTGAAAAAACCTGTCAGTTTGACGCATCGACGACTACCGATTTAGATAGCGAAGCATTAACATATTCTTGGGATTTTGGAGACTCAACTAATTCAAATTTGATTATCGTTGAGCATAGCTATGAAAATGCTGGAAATTATCCTGTAACATTAAGGGTAACAGATGAACATAATCAAACATCCATTATCAATGAAGAAGTAATAATATCAGAAACAATCATTCCTGAGCCCGAAGAAAAACCAAGCTCTGGTGGTTCTCTGTTTTATTTATTATTAGTTTTACTGGGTATTAGGAAAGTTAGAAGTTAGATGTATAAAAAATGGGGTAGGACTTACCCCATTTTTTAAGTTACTTATTTGGTAACTTACTGTTTAATCTTAGCAAATGGTTGACCCATCCTTGTAACTGTCCCTGGGATTTGACCTTCTAAGAAATCAGCTGCTTGCTGTGGCCAAGCTAAAATAACGGTAGAGCCAAGTTTAAAGCGCCCCATTTCATCACCTTTTTTCAAGCTGATTTTATTATCGCCTTCAGTTGGGTAATCCCAGCTAAATACTTTTTTACCTGCAGGCGGAGTCACTGTACCTGACCAAATGGTTTCTATGCTTGCTACAATTGTTGCACCTACTAAAACCATAGCAAGTGGGCCAATTTCAGTATCAAAAATAGCAACTACACGTTCATTTCTTGCAAATAGATTAGGTACGTTTTGTGCCGTAAGTGGGTTTACTGAAAACAAATCACCTGGTACGTATATCATTTGCTTTAAAGTGCCGTCTACTGGCATATGAATACGATGATAATCTTTAGGTGCTAAATAGATAGTTGCAAATTTACCACCCTGAAAAGGTGCTGCTGTTTGCTCTTCACCACCAAGTAATGTTTGCAAACTAAAGTCATGACCTTTAGCTTGGATCAAACGATCATCTTGAATATCACCTAGCTGACTAATTTTTCCATCTACAGGATGGGCAATAATATTTTCTTCCATCGCAATTGGACGTAAACCATCTTTTAAAGGACGCGTGAAGAACTCATTAAAGCTTTTATAATGACTCGCTTCTTCATATTGGGCTTCTGTCATATCGATTTGATATTGTTTGATAAAAGCTTTAATTAATGTTGTTGTTAATGCACCTGCTTCCGCTTCAGCTAACTTGCCTACAGCGCGTGATACTAAGTGTTTTGGCATTGCATACTGCATTGCAATTTTAAATTTATCTAAACTCACAAACGTATTCCTAATTATTATTTTATACTCTCGGTGCACGAGCGCCTGCACGCCCTTCTTGCATAGATTCTAATATTCGGTGGTAATTATCAAATCTCAACTGTGAGATTTTACCTTCAGCTAACGCTTCTTGTATTAAACAACCTGGATCTTTTAAGTGTTTACAGTCTCTAAACTTACAACCACCTAAATATTCTCTAAACTCTTTAAAACACCAAGTAACACGATCAGGCTCTAAGTGCCATAAACCAAATTCACGGATCCCTGGAGAATCAATTAAATTACCGCCAGATGGTAAGTGATGTAAACGCGATACTGTTGTTGTATGTTGGCCTAAACCACTATTTTCAGAAACGACTTTAGTTAAAATATTTGAGTCAGGTAATAAAGTATTAACTAAAGTTGACTTACCAACACCACTTTGACCAACAAAAATACTATTTTTATCAACTAACAAAGATTTTATGCCATCTATACCTTCGCCAGTTTTATTACTAACTAAATAGACTTGATACCCAATACCACGATAAATATCTAATACGCTTTGTACCTCAGATAAAGTATCATCATCAAGTAAATCAACTTTATTTAAAATTAATATTGGTTTTATACCCAGATCTTCACAAGCAACTAAGTATCGATCTATGATGCTAGGTGTGAATTCAGGCAATACAGCCGAAACCATTAATATTTGATCTACATTAGCTGCAACAACTTTTACGCCATCATAAAAATCAGGACGTGTTAATTGGCTTGTTCTCTCATCTACAGTTTCAATGACGCCAGCTAGGTCACCTTGACTTACCTTCGCACGACGAAAATAAACATTATCGCCACACACTATATTACTAACTGTACGACGAATATTACATCTCAAAATTTCTTTGTCGGTGGTTTCAATGTCAGCATGTTGACCAAAACGACTGATCACAATAGCCGACTCTATGGCACCTAAATTATCAGTTTGCCACTGGGTCTGAGATTTATTTTCAGTATTTTCTGTTGCAGTATTAGCCGTTTTTAAACGCTTTTGATGGTTTTCTTTTATGCGTCTTGACTGACCTTTACTCAATTTCTTTCGTTTTGTCACATTTAGCCTATAACTTAATAAATTGGATTGCTTTAAAAAAAATCGTTTAATCCATACCAGAAGCGTATTATGATATAACTAATTGCTTAAAATCGAAAGGAAAGCACCGCTAAGGTAATTTATGTCTTTTCATGAATCTAATTTAATCTGGCTTGACCTTGAAATGACAGGTTTAGAGCCACGTACAGACAAAATATTGGAAATTGCCACTATTGTAACAGATGGTGAGCTAAATATATTGGCTGAAGGCCCAGTAATTGCAATTCACCAAAGTAATGAGTTGCTTGATAACATGGATCCTTGGTGTGTAAACCAGCATGGTAAGTCTGGTTTAACTGATCGATGTAAAGCAAGCAAGTACTCAGAGCAAGATGCAATAGATCAAACCCAAGCTTTTTTAGAAAAGTGGGTACCTAAGGGCGCTTCTCCAATGTGTGGTAATTCAATAGGCCAAGATAGACGTTTTATGAATGTTTACATGCCTACGCTTGAAGATTTTTTCCATTATCGAAATTTAGATGTAAGCACAATAAAAGAGCTTGCTCGACGATGGAAACCTGAAGTTTTGAACAAGGTAAAGAAAAAAGGTGAACACTTAGCCTTAGAAGATATTCGTGAATCCATAATGGAATTGAAGATTTATCGTACAGAATTTTTTAATTTGTAATTTTTTAAACAAAAAACTTGCAAATAAAATTAGTTCGAGTAATATCTCGCCCCGCTTAGGACAACAACCTACGGGGCGTTTTCTTAACATGGCATGTAAGATGTGATGCGGTATTAGTTCAGCTGCTAAAGAGTTATTTGCGACAAAGTCGTGCAAGCTCTTAAAATATGTTCTAAATGTGATGCGGTACTAGCTCAGCTGGTAGAGCGCGACCTTGCCAAGGTCGAGGTCACGAGTTCGAGCCTCGTGTACCGCTCCAAATTTACAAACAGTTTTATTCAACTGTATAAAATGAATTATGTGATGC